>NZ_VDFS01000014.1:0-39565 GCF_006151955.1 Georgenia sp. 311
GTTCTGGACCTCAGAGGTCCAGAACTCCACACCTCAGGGCGACGCCGCACCGGGTGCGCCCGATCTGCCGGTCGGGGAGGGGGCGGCTGGGTGTGCACGGTCCAGCGCTCGGCGGGACGGTGCCGGGGGGAGGGGCGGCGGGTGAGGGCTGAGGGTTCGCGTGGGCGGGCCGGGCGGGGTCAGCCGACGACGACGGTGCCGGACTCGATGCGGACGGGCACCGAGGGGAGGGGCTCGTCGGCGGGGCCCTGGAGGACGGCGCCGTCGACGGGCGCGAAGCGCGAGCCGTGGCAGGGGCACACGAGGTCCTCGGTCTCCCGGCGCACCGCGCACCCCTGGTGGGTGCACGCCGCGCTGAGCGCGACGACCTCGTCCTCGCTCACCCGGGTGAGGACGAGCTCGGCTCCCTCGGCGGTCCGCACGGAGCGCGACTCACCGACGGGGATCTCCGAGACGGGCAGCAGCCGTTCGCCCGGCTGGGGCGGCGGGGCCTGCGCCTCCTCCGCGCAGGACGCCAGCGCGACGGCCGCGGCGCCGGCTCCGGCCAGGGCGAGCACCTGACGCCGGGAGGGGACAGGACGGTCGGGCATGGGAGCAATCTACCGACCGGCGGGTAACCTGACGCCTGTGAGCAATGAGATCGAGATCGGCCGCGGCAAGCGAGGGCGGCGGGCCTACTCCTTCGACGACGTCGCCGTCGTGCCCTCGCGGCGCACGCGCGACCCCCAGGACGTCTCCGTCGGCTGGCAGATCGACGCGTACTACGTCGACACCCCCGTGCTGGCCGCGCCGATGGACTCCGTGATGAGCCCGGCGACGGCGATCCGGCTCGGCGAGCTGGGCGGCATCGGCGTCCTCGACCTCGAGGGCCTGTGGACCCGCTACGAGGACCCGGAGCCGCTGCTCCAGGAGATCGCCGAGCTCGACGGACGCGACGTCACCGCCCGGATGCAGGAGATCTACTCCCGCCCGATCGTCCCCGAGCTCATCACCCAGCGCCTCCAGGAGATCCGCGCCGGCGGCGTCACCGTGGCCGGCAAGCTCTCCCCGCAGCGCACCCAGGAGCACTGGCGCACCGTCGTCGAGGCCGGGGTCGACCTCTTCGTCATCCGCGGGACCACCGTCTCGGCCGAGCACGTCTCCTCGACCGCCGAGCCGCTCAACCTCAAGCGCTTCATCTACGAGCTCGACGTGCCCGTCGTCGTCGGCGGGGCAGGCACCTACACCGCCGCCCTCCACCTCATGCGCACCGGTGCGGCCGGCGTGCTCGTCGGCTTCGGCGGCGGCGCCGCCCACACCACCCGCACCTCCCTCGGCATCCACACCCCGATGGCCACCGCCGTCGCCGACGTCGCCGCCGCGCGCCGCGACTACCTCGACGAGTCGGGCGGGCGCTACGTCCACGTCATCGCCGACGGCGGTGTCGGACGCTCCGGCGACCTCGTCAAGGCCATCGCGTGCGGCGCCGACGCCGTCATGCTCGGCTCCTCTCTCGCCCGCGCCGAGGAGGCGCCCGGGCGGGGCTGGCACTGGGGCTCCGAGGCCCACCACCCCCAGCTCCCGCGCGGCGAGCGCGTGCGGGTCGGGACGGTCGGCTCCCTCGAGCAGATCCTCCACGGCCCCAGCGACCAGCCGGACGGCACCGTCAACCTCGTCGGCGCGCTGCGCCGCGCGATGGCCACGACCGGGTACTCCGACCTCAAGGAGTTCCAGCGCGTCGAGGTCGTCGTGTCCCCGTACACCCCCAACAACAACCGGTAGGAGATTCACCCCATGGCAGAGCGCACGGTCACCATCGGCTCGAAGGTGGGCCTGCACGCCCGTCCGGCGTCCCTGTTCGTCAAGGCCGCCGGCGAGGCCGGCATCCCGGTGAAGGTCGCCAAGGAGGGCGGGACCCCGGTCGACGCCACGAGCATCCTCGGCATCATGACCCTCGGGGCCAAGTACCAGGACTCCGTCACGCTCACCGCCGAGGGCGAGCGCGCCGAGGAGGTCCTCGACTCCCTCGCCGACCTGCTGAGCACGGACCTCGACGAGAAGTAAGTCTCCCCACCACCCCCGACCTTGGAGCTTGCAGTGACGCTTGACCATGCCGACTTCCGCATCGAGCACGACACGATGGGGGAGGTGCGGGTCCCGCGTGGAGCGCTGTACAGCGCCCAGACGCAGCGGGCGGTGGAGAACTTCGCGATCTCCGGCACCCGGCTCTCGCGTCACCACATCGCGGCCCTCGCGCAGATCAAGCGGGCAGCGGCGCTGGCGAACGCCGAGCTCGGGGTGCTGGACGACGACGTCGCCCGGGCCATCGCCGCGGCGGCCGAGCAGGTCATCGCCGGGGACCACGACGAGCACTTCCCGGTCGACGTCTTCCAGACCGGCTCGGGCACGTCGTCGAACATGAACACCAACGAGGTCGTGGCGAACATCGCCGCCACGCTCCTCGGGCGCAGCGTGCACCCCAACGACCACGTCAACGCCTCCCAGTCCTCCAACGACGTCTTCCCGTCCTCGATCCACATCGCGGCGACCGAGTCCGTCGTCAAGGAGCTCGTCCCGGCGCTGCACACGCTCGCGACGTCCCTGGAGGCCAAGGCGGCCGAGTTCGCCGACGTCGTCAAGTCGGGACGCACCCACCTCATGGACGCCACCCCGGTCACCCTGGGCCAGGAGTTCGGCGGCTACGCGGCCCAGATCCGCCTCGGCATCGACCGCGTCGAGGCGGCCCTCCCGCGCCTGGCCCAGCTCGCGCTCGGCGGCACCGCCGTCGGCACCGGCATCAACACCCCGCTCGGCTTCGCGCCGCGGGTCATCTCCCTCATCGCCGAGCACACCGGCCTGCCGGTCACCGAGGCGAAGAACCACTTCGAGGCGCAGAGCGCCCAGGACAGCGCCGTCGAGATGTCCGGGGCGCTGCGCACCGTGGCCGTCTCGCTCGTCAAGATCTGCAACGACCTGCGCTGGATGGGCTCGGGCCCCAACACCGGGCTCGGCGAGATCGCCATCCCCGACCTGCAGCCCGGCTCCTCGATCATGCCCGGCAAGGTCAACCCGGTCATCCCCGAGGCGACGCTCATGGTGTGCGCCCAGGTCATCGGCAACGACGCGACGATCGCCTTCGCGGGCGCGTCCGGCTCCTTCGAGCTCAACGTCATGCTGCCCGTCATCGCCCGCAACCTCCTCGAGTCCATCACCCTGCTCGCCAACGCGAGCCAGGCGCTGGCCACCCGGACCGTCGACGGCATCACCGCCAACGTCGAGCGGGCCCGCGCCCTCGCGGAGTCCTCGCCCTCGATCGTCACGCCGCTCAACCGCGTCATCGGCTACGAGGCGGCCGCCGCGATCGCCAAGCACGCCGTGAAGAACGGCACGACCATCCGCGAGGCCGTCGAGGAGCTCGGCTACGTCGAGCGCGGAGAGGTCACCCCCGAGCAGCTCGACTCGGCGCTCGACGTCATGTCGATGACGCGCCCCGCAGGCTGATGAGCGGCACGCGGACGGAGGAGGACCTCCTCGGCAGGCGGGAGATCCCCGACGACGTCTACTGGGGCATCCACACGCTGCGGGCGGTGGAGAACTTCGCGCTCTCCGGCACCACGGTGCGCGACCTGCCCGACCTCGTGCGCGGCATGGTCATGGTGAAGAAGGCCTCGGCGATGACCAACCGGGACCTGCGCACCCTCCCGGCGGACGTCGCCGCGGCGATCGTCGGGGCCTGCGACGAGATGCTCGCGACCGGGCGGTGCCTGGACCAGTTCCCCGTCGACGTCTACCAGGGCGGCGCGGGCACCTCGGTGAACATGAACGTCAACGAGGTGATCGCCAACCTCGCCCTCGAGCGGCTCGGGCTGCCCAAGGGCCGCTACGACGTCGTCCACCCCAACGACCACGTCAACAAGAGCCAGTCGACCAACGACGCCTACCCCACCGGCCTGCGCATCGCGATCCACCAGGCCGTCGAGCGGCTCAAGGTCCGCCTCGAGGCGCTCGCGGTCACCCTCACCCGCAAGGGGCACGAGTTCTCCCACGTGCTGAAGATGGGGCGCACCCAGCTCCAGGACGCCGTGCCGATGACGCTGGGGCAGGAGTTCGCGGCCTTCGCCGCCCTCATCCGCGAGGAGCTGCTCAACCTCTCCCGCCAGCAGGCGCTGCTCCTGGAGGTCAACCTCGGGGCGACGGCGATCGGCACCGGGCTCAACACCCCGCCCGGGTACACCGTGCGGGCGGTGGCCCACCTCGCCGAGGTGAGCGGCCTGCCGGTGGTGCGCTCGGAGAACCTCATCGAGGCGACGTCGGACGCCGGCGCGTACGTGTCGATGCACGCCGCGCTCAAGCGGGTGGCGGTCAAGCTCGGCAAGATCTGCAACGACCTGCGCCTGCTGTCCTCCGGGCCGCGCGCGGGCCTCGGGGAGATCAACCTGCCCGAGATGCAGGCCGGCTCCTCGATCATGCCGGCGAAGGTCAACCCGGTGATCCCCGAGGTCGTCAACCAGGTGTGCTTCGCCGTCATCGGCAACGACACGACGGTGACGATGGCCGCCGACGCCGGCCAGCTCCAGCTCAACGTCATGGAGCCGGTCATCGCGAAGTCGGTGTTCGAGTCCGTCTCGCTGCTCACCCGCGCCTGCGACACCCTCGACCGGCGCTGCGTCGCCGGGATCACCGCCAACGAGGAGGTGTGCCGCGCCAACGTCATGAACTCGATCGGCCTCGTCACCTTCCTCAACCCGATCATCGGGCACCACAACGGTGACCGGGTCGGGCGGGAGGCCGCGCGCACCGGCCGCAGCGTCCGCGACGTCGTCCTGGAGTGGGGGCTGCTGAGCGAGGAGGAGCTCGACGACGTCCTGTCCCCGGAGAACCTCATGCGCCCGCGCTTCCGCGGCACGTACTACGGGGAGGACCCCGTCGTCTTCGCGCCCACGGCCGACGGCGCCGGCGACGACGAGGCCACGGAGGACGGGGAGCTCGAGGAGGAGACGAGCACGCGGACCTGAGCGTGGACGTCCCCTCTCGGGGGACGTCCGCGCTCGCGGGTGAGGGGAGAGGTCACCCCGGCCCTCCTCGGAGGGTCGGGTGGCGATCCCCCTCCGAGCCGTGCCCGGCGTCAGGACCGCGGAAATAGGATCGGGCGCAGGCTGCGCGGCCTCCACCCGGCAGCGGCCTTTCGCTGCGGGAGGGAGTGCGATGACGTTCCTCGACTACCTCGCGCTGCTCCAGCGTCGCTGGCGGGCGTGTGTGTCGATGATCGCCGTCGGGCTCCTCGTCGGGCTGGGGCTCGGCCTGCTCGCCGAGGAGCAGTACGTGGCCATCGCGCGGTCCTTCGTCACCGTCGCCGACGAGGACGCCGCCGGGGCCGGGGAGAGCTTCCAGGGGGCGCAGTTCGTCACCCAGCGGATGGTCTCCTACGCCGCCCTCAGCACGAGCCCGACGGTCGTCGACGGCGTGCTCGAGGCGCTGGACCTCGACCTCACCCCGAGCGAGCTCAACGACATGGTCGACGTGAGCAGCCCGACGGGCACCGTCATGCTCGAGGTCGCGGTGCGCAACCGGGACCCGGAGCTGGCGGCCGCCGTCGCCGACGAGGTGTCCGAGCAGCTCGGGCTGCTCATCGAGGAGGTCGAGACGCCCCGCGGGCTGGCGGCCTCCTCGGTGGAGGTCGTGCTCACGCACCCCGCGGCCGTGCCGACCGAGCCGTCCTCCCCCCGCGTGCGCCTGGGCATCCTGCTGGGCGGCGTCGTCGGGGCCGCGGCGGGCGTCCTGCTCGCCCTTGTGCGCGAGCACGCCGACCGCCGCCTGCGCACCGCGGCCGACGTGCGTGCCGTCACCGGCACCCGGCCGCTCGGTTCGACCTCCGACGGCGACCCGGCCGGGGAGCCGCTCGTCGCGCTCGACCAGCGGTCGGCGGGCGCCGAGCAGTACCGCGCGGTGCGCGATGCCCTCGCGGTGACCCGCGCGGCGCCGTTGCGCGACCTCGCGGTCACCTCCCCGACCGAGGGGGAGGACAGGGCGGTGGAGACGGCGAACCTCGCGATCACCGGGGCGCTGGGCGGGGCGCGGGTCTGCCTCGTCGACGCCGGGCTGCGGCAGGGAGCGCTGTCCCGGGTGCTCGGGGTCGAGGACGACCCCGGCCTCGGCGACGTGCTCGTCGGGGACACCGAGCTCGCCTCGGTCCTGCACCCCTGGCGCGACGGGCTGCTCCACGTCCTGCCCGCCGGGCTCGCCCCGCCCGACCCGGCCGCCCTCCTCGCCTCGGAGGCCATGACGCTGCTCGTCACCGAGCTGCGCGCCCGCTTCGATCTCGTCGTCTACGACGTGGGCGCCACGGACGTCGCGGACGCAGTCGTCGTCGCGCGGGCCCTGGACGGCGTGCTCGTCGTCGTGCGCGCCGGCAGGACGACCCGCGAGGAGCTCACCGACAGCCTCGAGACGCTGCGCGGGGGGAGAGCCGAGGTGCTCGGCACCGTGCGGTCCGGGGTCCGGCGGCGGCGCGAGCGGCGCGCCGGGCGTGGCGGCGACCAGCGCCGCACGCACCGGGCCCTCGAGCCCACCGCGATGAGCCCGAGCGTGTGAGGGCCGGGCGGTGAGGCGGGTGCGGGGAAAGGTGCGGTCCACGCTCGCGCGCCTGCCCCACCGGGCGCTGGGTGCGCTCGCCGGCCAGGTCACCCTGGCGCTGGGCAGCCTCGTCCTGTCGGTCGTCGCGGCCCGCTCGCTCGGTGCCGACGGCTTCGGCACGTACGCTCTGCTCTTCGGTGCGGTCGTCATGGCCACGGCGCTGAGCACGGGACTCGTCGGCGACTCCCTCACCGTCCTGGACCGGACCGAGCCGGCCGTCCGCGCCGCCCTCACCCGGGCCGCGCTCGTGCTCGTCCTCGTGCTGGCCGCGGCCGGCTTCCTCGCCACGTTCCACGGGCTCGGGGTGCGCACCGCCCTCGTGTTCACCCTCGCACTCACCGCGTTCGTCGTCGCGGACCTGGGCCGGCGCCTGCTCATGGCGACGCTGCGCTTCTGGAGCCTCGTGCTGGTCGACGCCGCCGGGCTGCTCGCCGTGCTCGCCGTCCTCGGCGCGTCCCGACTCACCGGCCCGCTCACCCTCGACCACGTCCTCGGCGCGCTCGCGGCGGGGCAGGTCGTGGCCGCGTCGCTCGCGCTGGTCCGTCTGCCCGCGGCGGAGCGGCGACCGCGGCTGCAGGGCCCGGCCGACTGGCGCGCCGTGGTCGGGTACGGCTCGTGGCGGGCGGTCCAGCAGTTCGTCCGGCCGACGACGCTCAACCTCGCCCGGTCCGTCGTGCTCGTCGCCGCCGGGACCGCGGCCGTCGGGGAGCTCGAGGCCGCCCGCGTCGTGGTCGCCCCCGCCATGCTGCTCGTCCAGGGCCTGGGCTCCTACCTGTTCTCCACCTACGCGGCGGACCGCCACCTCGGCCCTGCCGCCCTCCTCGCCCGTGCCGACCGGGCCGCCGGCGTCATGCTCGGCGGCGCCGTCGTCGTCGGGGCAGCGGCGGCGCTCCTCCTGCCCTGGCTCGGCCCGCTCGTCACGGCCGACAGGTTCCCGGTGAGCCTCCTCGCCACCCTCGGGTGGGCGGTCTACGCCGCGTCGTGCGCGGCCGTCCTCCCCTACGGCAGCCTGGCTGCCGTCCAGGGCCGACAGCAGTGGGTGCTGCTCATCCGGGCGGCCGACGCCGCCGTCGGTCTCGCGCTCGTCGTGCTCGTGCTGCGCGCCGCGGACGCCGGGCCGGACTGGACCCCGTGGCTGCTGTCTGTCGGCTCCTTCGTCGGCGGGGTGCTGTGCCGCCGGCTCCTCCTGCGCCCGGGCCGCCCGGCCCAGGCGCGGCCGGTCCGGGTGACGTCATGACCCTCGAGCTCGCCCGCCCTGCCGCCGCGCCCACCCTCAGGGCCGTGACGCTGCGCCCGTTCTCCCTCGTCCTCACCTTCCTCCTGCTCCTCGTCTCGGCGGTGGCCTGGCGGCGCGGCGCCTTCTACGAGGGCGGGCTCGACGTCGTCGTCGTCACCAAGGCGGTGCTCACCGTCGTCGCCGTCGGCATCGCGCTGCTCACCCCCCGCCCGCCCGGGGCCTGGGGGCGGGTGCGCGCCGCGCCGGTCATCTGGCTCGCCACCTACCTGGCGATCTCGGTCGCCGGGGGGATCCTCAACGCCGACGGCCTGCCCGCCGCCGTCCTCGCCGCCCGGCTCGCGCTGCTCGCCCTCGCCCTCGTGCTCGTCACCGTCACCCACCCGTGGCAGGACGTGCTCAGCGCGCTGAGCAGCGCGATGGTGATCCTCGCCGGCGTCGGGGCGGTGACGGGGGTGGGGTCGCTGGCCGAGACGGGACGGCTGTACGGCGGGATCCCGCCGCTCAACGCCAACGTCATCTGCCTGCTCCTCAGCGTGCCCGTGCTCCTGCTGTTCTGGAAGGCGCTCACCGGGGTCGCCTCCGCCCGGGAGGTCGCCGCGTTCGTCCCCCTGCTCGCGGTCATCTGGCTCACCGGCTCCCGTACCGGTCTGTCGGTCCTGCTCGTCGTCCTCGTCCTGCTCTTCGTGCTCACCCCCCGGGTGCGCCCGCCGATGGTCGCCGGGGTCGTCGTCGCCGCCACCAGCCTGCTGCTCGTCGCCGTGCTCACGCCCTACGTCGCCGCCTTCGCCGGACGCGGCACGCTCGCCGACATCACGACGCTCAACTCCCGCACCGTCGCGTGGAGCGCGGCGGCGGACTACGCCGACACCCTGTCCCAGCAGCTCTTCGGCAGCGGGCTCGCCCTCAAGCAGATCCCGGTGACGGCGCTGTACCGCAACGAGCAGATCCTCGACAGCTCGTGGGTCTCGGCGCTGCTCCAGGTGGGCTACGTCGGCAGCGCCGTCCTCGCCCTCCTCGTGCTCGCCGCGCTGTGGCACGCCGTGCACCTGCCCTCCCCGCAGCGGCTGCTGGTGGCCGCGCTCATCGTCCTCGTCACGCTGCTCGGCGTCCTGGAGAGCGGGCTGTTCGACACCGCCCCCGCCTTCATCGTGCTCTTCACCGCGACGGTGATCGCCTACCGGCTCCCCGAGCCGGCGGACGGCAGGGGGTAGGCGGTGCGGGTCGCGGTCAGGCTCGACCGGCGGGCGCTGCGCCGCTGGCACCTCGAGGTCGTCTCCGCCCTCGCGGGCCGCCCGGACCTCGAGGTCGGGGTGCGGTGGAGCACCGGGTCCCGCCCGCCGGCACCCGAGGTGGACCGGCTCTTCGCCCTCGAGCGGATCCTGCACGGCCTCCCCGCCGGTCGCTCGGCCCGCCTGGAGGAGGCGCACCTGGCGCCCTACCTCGCGCGGGACGGGGAGCCGGACGTCGTGCTCGACCTCGTCGGGGACGACGGCACCGCCGGGCCCACCTGGCACCTCACCTTCGACGGCGGTGCGGGCGAGGCGCCGCTCCTCGCCGCCCTGCTCGCCGGTCGCGTCCCGGCCGTGCGCGTCGTCGACCTCACCGCCGGGCGCACCCTCGCGGCGGGCCGGCCGGGCAGCGAGACCCCGGGCGTCACCGTCGCGGCGTTCGAGGACGTGCTCGCCGGGTGCACGCACCTGCTCCGGCAGGCGCTCGACGGCGGTGCGCCGGTCGACGTCGCCGACGGCGAGCCGTCCCGGCTCGCGCGGGGGGAGGTGCTGCGCCACGCGGGCCGGTCGGTCGCGCGGGCCGCGGTCCACCGGGCCTACCGGCTGCTGTACCGGGCCCCGCACTGGAGGGTCGGGTGGCGCTGGGTCGACGGGCCGGACGTCATCGACCTCGGCCGGCTTCCCGGTGGGTGGAGCGAGCTCCCCGACGACGGCCGGCACTTCTACGCCGACCCGTTCCCCGTCGTCGTCGACGGTGTGACGCACCTGTTCGTCGAGGACTACGACCACGCGCTCGGGCGCGGGGTGATCTCCGTCGTCGACGTCGGCCCGTCCGGTCCGGTGGGCGCGCCGCGACCGGTGCTCGAGCACCGGGCCCACCTGTCCTACCCGTTCGTGCTCGAGGACGCCGGGCAGGTGTGGATGGTCCCCGAGACGTCCGGCGCCCGGACGGTCGAGCTGTACCGGGCCGCGCGCTTCCCCGACCGCTGGGTGCTGGAGGAGGTGCTGCTCGAGGGGCAGGAGGTGAGTGACGCGACGCCGTTCCGGCACGGCGGGAGATGGTGGCTCAGCGCCACGGTCCGCGACGGCGGCTCCTTCTCCGACAGCCTCCACCTGTGGTCGGCGGACCGTCTCCAGGGCCCGTGGGTGGCGCACGAGCGCAACCCGGTGCTCGTCGACATCGCCGCGGCGCGGCCGGCCGGCCGGGTGGTCCGCCGGGGCGGGCGTCTCGTGCGCCCGGTCCAGGACGGGCGCGCGGGCTACGGCGCGGCCCTCGCCCTCGCGGAGGTCACCCGCCTCGACGGCGCCGCCTTCACCCAGCGGGTCGTGGCCCGGCTCGCCCCGGGGCCGCAGTGGCCCGGGACGCGCCTGCACACGCTCAACCGGGCCGGCCGGCTGGAGGTCATCGACGGCTCGGCGTACTCCCCGCGGTCGCGCTACCTGGCCTGGCCGGGGCGGCGCTGACCGGCACCGGGTCGCCCGCGACCTGCGCGACGAGGAAGGCGACGAGGGCGCGGTAGCGGTCCACCCCGAAGCGTGAGGTGGCGCGCTGCCGGCCCGCGTCCGCGAGGCGCTCGGCCAGCGCGGGGTCGGCGTCCAGGGCCGCGACCGCCTCGGCCAGGGCCGGCGCCGAGCCGGGCTCGACGAGCACGCCGGAGACGCCGTGCTCGAGGACCTCGGCCAGCCCCTGGACGTCCGAGGCCACGACGGGGCGCCCGGCGAGCATGCCCTCCACCGCGACGTTGCCGAAGGACTCCCCGAAGGAGGGGACCAGGACGATGTCGGCGGCCTCGAGCAGCGGGCGGGTGGGGGTCACGTACCCGTGGAAGGTGACCGCGTCGGTGAGGCCGAGGTCGCCGACCTGGTCACGCAGCGCCCGCTCGTACCACTCGTAGCCGGGGAAGGTGCTCCCGCAGACGTCGAGGGTGACGTCCAGCCCCTGGTCGTGCAGGAGGGCGACGGCCTGGACCGCGACATGGATCCCCTTGCGCGGGGAGAGCCGGCTGACGACGACGAGGCGGAGCTCCTCACCGGCTCCCCGCACCCGCGGCGGCGCCGGCGGGCCGGGGTCCGGCACCCCGTTGTGGACGACGACGACCCGTCGGGCCAGGCGCCCCAGGGTGGAGGTGAGCACCTCCCGGGTCGAGGCGCTGTTGGCGAGGACGACGTCGCTGAGCAGGAGCGGGGCGGTGAGTGCGAGCCGGGCCGGGCGGGCGAGGCGCTCGGCCTCGTGGCTGTGGCACAGCACGGGCAGGCCGGCGGCGCGCGCGGCCACCACCCACAGCGGGATCGTCAGCGTGTTGACGTACACGGCGCGGGCCCCGGAGGCGCGCAGCAGCCGCCGCAGACGCCAGACGGTCGCCGGCGCCCGGAGGACCAGCCCGGCCAGGGGGCGCGGGCGCAGCAGCGCACGGCGGAGCACGGGGAAGTCGCTCACCTGCACCTCGGCGCCCCGCTCCTCGAGCAGCGGCCGCAGCGGGCCGTCGGCGGGCAGCACGACGGTCGGCAGCCAGCCGTGCTCGACCAGCCCCCGGACGCTCTCGGCGAGCTGGAGGTCCGAGCCGTAGACGTCGGGGGAGGGGTGGGCGAGGACGACCCGCCGGCCCCCGCCCGGGTCAGCCCACATGGCCGGCCACGGTGACGGCGGTGCGCGCGGGGGCGGCCGCACCGGCGGGACGCGGGGCCCGGCGTCCCGAGGGCCGCTGCGCTGGTGGCGCGGCGGCCAGGCGCCGGCACAGGTCCTCGTAGCCGTCGGCGACGTCGTCCCACCGGTAGTCCCGGGCCCGCTCACGCAGCCGCTCGCCGCGGGCGCGCCGGCCGGGCTCGTCACGCTCGGCGTCCTCCAGCGCGGCGCGGACGCCGGCACCGTCGGCGAAGTAGACGCCTGCGGTGCCGAGCACGTCGTGGGTGAACACGACGTCGAAGGCGATCGTCGGAGCACCGGCCCCGATAGCCCGCAGGAGGGAGGGGTTGGTGCCGCCGACGGAGTGGCCGTGGAGGTAGGTGCAGCACCCGGCGTAGAGCTGGTCGAGCAGCTCGGCGTCCCACACGCCGCCGAGGAAGCGGACCCGGTCGTCGCCCAGACCGTGGAGGTGGGCGGTGTAGGCGTCGGAGTACGGCGCCGACCCGACGACGACGAGCGGCAGGCGTGCGGCGCTGTCCCGGTAGCCCTCGAGGACGAGGTGGATGTTGTTCTCCGGCTCGAAGCGTGCCACGAGCAGGTGGTAGCCGTGCGGGCGCAGCCCGAGCTCGGCCAGCCGGTCGAGCGCGGGGTCGATGATCGGCGCGCCGTAGGCGATGAGGGTGGTGGGCGCGGAGAACTCGGCGAGGTAGTAGTCGGCGATGCCCTGCGCGTCGGCGATGACGGCGTCGGACCAGCGCACCGCGAGCGCCTCCGCCGCGCGGTAGTAGCGCCGCCCGACCGGGCCCCACTTGCTGCGCAGCCACTCCAGGCCGTCGACGTGCGTCGCCACCGGGATGCGCCGGGCCCGCAGGACGGGCAGGAGGGGGGCGTTGGCGGCGTTGAACACGAGCGCGACGTCGGCGCCCCGTGTGGCGAGGTGGGCGACCGAGGCCGCGGTGTGGCTCAGGGTCTCCAGTGACCGGCGCGGGACGGCGGGCAGGTGGACGAGCTCCATGCCGAGGTGCTCGGCCGGACGGCTGGTCGCCTCGTCGGCGGAGGAACGGCAGTAGACGACGACGCGGTGCCCGCGCGCCGCGAGTCGGGAGCCCACCTCCTCGACGCACGTCTCGAAGCCGCCGTAGTGCGCGGGCACCCCGCGGGTGCCGACCATGGCGATGGCAAGGGAGGGCTGACGGGTCATGCGAGGTCCTTTTCTCGTGCGCGCCGCCCGACGTGTGGTGATCAGCGATGTGGAGGCGGGGACGTCCAGGCACCGAGGTGCTGGGCGCCCTCGTCCTGGCCCACGAGCTCGGCGATCTCGCGTGGCAGCGGCTGTGCCACCGACGCGACGAGCTGCTCGAGGACCGGGAGGGGGTGGAGGTCGGGGGACAGTGCGGCCGTGCCCGTGAGCTCGGTGCCGGTCCCCTCCTGGTTCACCGTGCGGCGGAAGTCCGCCACACTGCGGAACACGTACGGGTCCCGGTCACGCCGGGACCACACGACGACCCACTTGGGCGAGCCCGCGTCGGGTCGTACGTAGACGTTGCCGAGGGCCGTGACGTCCATCTCGGCGGCCGTCCACCGGCCGCTGTGGTCCTCGACGCAGAGCAGGCAGGTCCGCTGCTCGTCGCCGTCCAGCGGGACCGTGCCGGTGCGGACGAGGACGTTGTTGCGGATCGCGACGTCCTGCGTCTTCCAGGTGAGGGGCAGCTCGGGGTCCCGGTAGCTGCCGCGCGGGTCGAGGTCGCGGTCGTCCTGGACGACGTTGATCGACCGGGCGTTGTCGACGAAGGTGTTGTTCCAGACCTCGACGTCCTCGGCGTCGTTGAGCTTGAGCCCGTTGCCGCCGTTGCGGGCGATGACGTTCCCGACGACGACGACCTTCCCGGTGAGCTCGACCGACGCCCCGTGCCCCGTGTTGCCGGTCATCCGCGAGCCGACGAGGCGCAGGTCGTGGACGGACTCGTCGAACCACACGCCGTTGGCGAGGTTGTCGGAGAACGTGCTGTCGCGGACGAGGACCCCGGACGAGCGGCCGATCTTCGCGCCCCCGGCCGCCGGGGAGCGGTTGAACTCCTCGACGTTGTTCCCCCGGGCGGTGACGCGGACGAGCTCGAGGCCGTCGGCCTCGGTGGCGGAGAGCCCCATCATCCCGTTGCCGACGAGCTCGACGTCCTCGAGCCGCACGCCGGTGCTCAGCACGTGGAGGCCGGTGGTGGCGTTGTCGGCGAGCGTGACGCCGTCGAGGAGGACGTGGTGCGCCTCGATCGTGACCGCGCCCATGTGCGGCACGGACGGGGCGTACCGGCGGATGCCGATGTCCCGCAGCACCATCTGGGCGCTGCGCACGCGCAGGGCCCGGGCCAGCGTGCTCGCGGCGACGGTCCGGCCGGTCGGGTCGGTGCCCAGGACCAGCTCGTCGCGGTCGTGGTCGACGTAGAAGGTCCCCTCGCGCACCTCGGCGCGTGAGCCGACCTGCTCCTGGCGCACGTCGTCCACCCACACCTGGTCGGGGTGGGCGGCCATCGGGTGCTCGGGGTCGATGAAGCTCCACCCCGGCTGGTCGTGGTCCGGGGCGCCCCAGCTGTACGTCGGGCTCGGGTCGAACTCGGTGATCCACCCGGGGGAGACCCAGTGCCCGTCCTCGGGCTGCCACCCCTCCACGACGACCGAGCCGTCGAGCCAGACCTCCGCGCCGGGCGCCGCCACGAGGTGCAGCCCCTGCCGGTTCTCGACCTTGAGCTCCTCGTGGTAGCTGCCGCCGTGGACGACGATCGTGTCCCCGGCACCCGACGTCCGCACCGCCGCCGTGATCGTGCGCAGCGGTTCGGCCGGCGAGCCGGTGGCCTCGTCGTCGCCGTCCACCGAGACGTGGATCGTGTCGGGCTCGTGGACGGGCGTGAGCTTGGGCAGCCCGTCGGCCCCGTCCCACGGGGGCAGGTCCAGCGCCCAGGACAGGCAGAGGAGGACGAGGACGGCGGCGCACACCACGGCCGTGACCCTGGCCCGCGTCGCCCCACGCGTCCCCGTGCGCTCGTCCCACCTCGTCTCGACCATCCCTACGACTCCTGGCGGGAGAGCCGGCGGAACCACGTGGGCAGGGCGAGCGCGGTGTAGCCGGCCGTCCCGAGGAACATCGCCCCGTAGAGGAGGAGGAAGGCCGGGGGCCAGGCGAGGGTGAGGAGGACCAGGCACAGCACGCCGTAGTCGGTCGGCAGCGAGAGCACCGAGCGCGCGAGCGAGGCGGGACCGGCGGTCGGCGCCGGGTCGCCCGGGCGCCGGCGGCTCTGGGTGAGGACGAACGCGAAGAACAGGAGCGTGTCGACCGGGGCGTAGAGGAGCGGGAGGAGCAGCCACTCCTGCGGGACGTCGGCGAAGCGGAACAGCGAGACGAGGACCGCGAGGTGGATCGTCGTCGTCTTGAGGCAGTCGCACACGTGGTCGAGCCAGTCGCCCGCCACCGAGCCCGCCCCCAGCAGGCGCGCGAGCTGCCCGTCGGCGGAGTCGAGCGCGTAGCCGACGACGAGAAGGAGTGCGACGCCCGCCGCCATCGCCGGGGAGGGGGGCGCGAGGGCGATGAGCGCCACCCCCGTGAAGGTGAACGCCGCGCTCACCGCCGTCACCTGGTTGGGGCTGAGCCCGGCCTGGTGGGCGAGTGCGGCGAGGAGGCGGCCCGCCGGACGGTTGACGAACCGCGAGTAGAGCGGCGCCCCCTTGGCGGACTTCTGCGCGCTGCGCAGGGCGCGGACCGACTCGGTGAACGACGACGCTGTGGCCTCGACCATGAGGGCTTCCTGTCTGCGCTGGGCCCGGGCTCGTCACACTAGGTACGGCGGATACGGATCCCCGCCCGAACCTGCGGACCGTGCGGACGTCTTGCGGGTTCGGTGCGGACCCGCGGCGACCCGGTCGTTCCCCCGCGCGCCCAGGGGCGGCGCCAGTACGCTGTGCCGATGGCCGACGACGTCCGCGGCGAGGGCTCCTCCACGGTCCTCGGGCGCGAGCCGGAGCTGTCCCGGATCCGGGAGATGGTGGGGCGCCTGGCCCGCGGCCGGGGCGGCGTCGTGCTCCTCACCGGCCCGCCGGGCGTCGGTCTCACCACCCTCCTCACCGAGACGCTGGTCCGCGTCGGCGAGGCCGTCGAGGACGTCCGTTCCGTCCACGTCCCGAGCGGGCTGCTCGAGGGGGAGGCCGCCGCCGCCGTCACTGCCTCCGTCGTCGCCGGGGAGGCCTTCCGGGACCTCGGTGACGTCGTCGTGGAGGCCCTGGGGGAGCTCGACGGCGCCGTCTCCCCGGACGACCCGCGTCTCGTCCAGGTGGCCGTGACGGCGCTGCGGAGGCTGAGCAGCAGTCGCCCGCTGCTCGTCACCGTCGACAACCTGCCGGTGCCCGACGAGGCGGTCTTCCCGGCCCTCGCCTCGCTCGCCGCCGGCCTCGCGGGAGCGCCGGTGCTCGTCGTCCTCACCAGCCACGACCTGCCCCGCAGCTCCTTCGAGGACTCCCCGGTCGGGCCGCTGTGGGTGCGCCGGGTGGCGCCGCTCGGCGCGGCGGACGCCGTCGCGCTCGTGCGCCAGACCGTGGGCCGGCGCGTCCCCCACCCCGTGGCCGCGACGATCGCGCGGCGCTGCGGCGGCAACCCGGGCGACGTCGTCTCCGTGTGCGCCGCGCTCGAGCCGGACCAGCTCTCCGCCCTCGAGCCGCTGCCGGACGTCCTGCCCGGCACCGCCACCACCGCCGCCACCTACCGGCGGTGGTGGGACGGGCTGGGGGAGCAGGAGCGGCTGCTCGTGCTCGGGGCGGCGGCTGCGGTCCGGCCGGAGCGCGCGACCCTCGAGGAGTGCTCCGGGGCCGTGCTCACCGACGTGCTCGGGCCGGGTGGCGAGCCCGTCCTGGACGAGGAGCGCGGGCTCGTGCGGTCCGCCGACGCACGCCTGCTCTCGGCGGTGCGCGCCCTCACGCCGGCGCGCGAGCTGCGCGCTGCCCTCGGCTCCCTCGCCTCCTGCTACCCCGAGGCCTCCCTCGACCGGTCCTGGCTCGCCCTGCGCGCCGGGGAGGCGGTGACCCCCGCCGTCCTCGACACGCTCGTGCGCGGCGCACGCGAGTACCTCGACAGCGGCCGCACCGAGGTGGTCGAGATGCTCGTCGGCGACGCCGTGCACCACCCCGGGCCGCCGGTACCTCCGCTGGAGCTCCTCGTGCTCGGCGGCGTCGCGGCCGTGTACTGCGGCCACCCCGCCCGGGCGGTGACGCTCCTGACCACCGCCCTGGCGGAGGCGCCAGACGGCCTGGGACGCCTCTTCCCCCTCCTCCTCGTCGCGACGACCTACCGGGAGAACGGGCTGCCCCACCGGCTGGTCGCCTCGTGCCTGCGCCGGCTGGACCGGCCCGAGGAGGCAGCCGCCGTCGCGGCGCTCGCCGCGCGGCTGTGCGTGGAGTACGGCCAGCGTGAGGAGGCGCGCCGCTATCTCGCCGAGGCCGAGCGTCTGCTCCCCGACGACGGCGGGGAGCCGGACCCCGACCTCGCGCTCGCCAGGGCGATGGTCGACCGGTCGGCGCCCCGCTCCGCCGACCCGCTCGGCGCGCTCGGGGCGACCCGCCCCGGGGCCGACCTCGCGGGCTGGCTGGGCGAGGTGCAGGAGGTCGAGCAGCTCGTCGTCACCGGGCGGTGGGCCGAGGCCCGCGGCGCCGTCGCCGACCTGCTCGCGCGGGTCCGGCGGTTCCCGGCACCGCTCGTGCGGGCACAGCTCGCGCTCGCCGCGCTCGGGCTCCACCTGGCCATGGGCGAGTACCGGCGCGCCGAGGAGATCGCCGCCGGCGCGGTCGAGGACCTCCTGCCGCTGCACGTGCCGCGGGGCGGCTCCGGGCTCGCGCTGCTCGCCCAGGTCGCGCTGCTGCGCGGGCGTGCCGGCGAGGCGGAGGACTGGCTGGCCGACCTCGTCGAGCTCACGCAGGTGCGCGGGGCCGGCCCGGCCGTGACGGCCGCGCTCCACGAGGCGCTCGGGCTGCGAGCCCTGCTCGAGGACGACGTCGACACCGCCGCCGAGCACTACCGCCGGGCGCTGCGCGAGGGACCCGTCCAGTCCGCCACCGTGCTCGACGCCGTGCGGCTGCGGTGGCGCACGGGAGCCGGCGAGGAGGAGGCGGAGGCCCTCCTCGAGGCGCGCGGTGCGGACGGCGACCCGGCACTGCGTGCGGCGCTCACGCTGCTGCGCGTCCCGGCGGGGGAGGTGCTCCGCGCGCTCACCTCCCTCACCGACACCGCTGCCGGCCGGCCGGCCCACGAGGCCCAGCTCCTCGAGCTCGCGGCGGACCTCGTCCAGGACAGGACCGTCCGTCTCGAGCTCCTGCGGCGGTCGCGCGACCTGTACGCGCGGGCGGGGGCGGTCGCCCGGGCCACCGCCGTCGACCGGGAGGCCGAGCGCGTCGAGCGGACCGCGGCGCCCGCCGACCTCGGCCGCCTGACCCAGGACGAGCGCACGATCGCCCGGCTGGTCCACGGAGGGGCGACGAACAAGGAGGTCGCGGCCGCGCTCTACGTCTCGGTGCGGACGGTGGAGCTGCGGCTCACGAGCATCTACCGCAAGCTCGGTATCGGCACGCGCCGCGAGCTGCGCGGGCTCCCCGGTCTCGCCGCGCCGGACGCCCCGGCCGCTAGGGGGCCGACGGCAGCGCGCTGGTGAGGAACGCCCGCAGCATCGTCGAGGACGTCGAGGGGGTGTAGGGCAGGTAGACGACCCGCGCGCCCACCTGCCTCAGCTCGGACTCCAGCCGGTCGCCCTTGGCGGTGCCCAGCCAGTCGGTGCCCTTGAAGAGCACGTCGAAGGGGTGCGCGTGCCACGCGACCCTCTTGTCGGCCGCCACGTCGGGCACCACGGCGTCGACGAAACGCAGGCTGGAGAGGATCTCCATCCGCTCCGCGTGCGGCACGACGGGCGGACGCCCCTTCATCGCGGTGAGGGCCTCGTCGGTCGCCACCCCCACGACGAGGTGCCCGCACCGCGCCCTCGCGGCGCGCAGGATGTTGAGGTGCCCGATGTGGAACATGTCGAAACCACCCGGCACGTACCCCACCGCGTTGAGCTGAGGATCGTCCACGTCCGTGCTCCCGACCGTCGAGGGTGACTTCGGCCCATCCTCGCCGTGGTCGGGGCGTCCTCGGGGGCCCGGTGGGGAGCCTTGCGGGCGCTTGGCGGGATATGCGGGGCGCCCCCGCGCCCGGCCGCCTCCATACTCGGTGCTACCGGGCGACCTGAACGAGAGCGGGAGCATCGTGGATCCGGACACCTCGACGTCGCAGGGCCGCCGCCTCCTCCCGCTCCTGCTCGCCGTGGCCGTTCTCGCCGTCCTCGTCTGGGCGCTGGTCGCGGGCGGGCCGGGTGGGCCGCAGGAGCCGTCGGCGGCGACGACGTCGGCCGGTCCGGCGGACGCGGCGGCGCCTCGGGGTACGACGGCCACGCCGGGCCCCGCGGACCCGACGGCGGCCCCGGAACCCGGCGCACCCCCCAGCCCCGGTGAGGGCCGGACGGTGCCCGTCGAGGCCGTCCCCGTCCTGCCCGCCGTCGGGCTGGACGCCACCGGTGACTTCGGTACCGGTCTCACCGTGCGGCTCACCGCGATCGAGGCGGTGGACGGCGTCGCCCGCGCCCCCGGCGAGGTGGCCGGCCCGGCGCTCGCCGTCACCCTTCGCGCGGCCAACGACTCCACCGGCTCGATCCCCCTCGACGACGTCGTCGTCCTCCTCTCCTACGGTCAGGACCGCACCCCCGCCACGGACCTCGGGCAGGGCAGCACCCCGCTGAGCGGCAGCCTGAGTGCCGGCGCCTCCGCCACCGGCACCTACGTGTTCGCCGTCCCCGAGGACGTGCGCGACGACCTCCGGGTCGAGATCGCCGCGGACGCGGCACCCACGGTGGCCTTCGCGGGCTCCCTCGACTGACCTCCACCCCGCACGGGCCCGGTACGCGGGCGACGTGCCCCTTCGCACAGATGGGACCCTCCGTCGTGAACCCCTCCCTCCCTCCCTCGCACGCCTGGCTGCGCCGGTGCCTGTCCCTCGTCCTCACGCTCGCCCTGGTCGGCCTCGCCCCGGCGTCCTGGGCCGACAGCAGGCCCGCCGACCCGGCCGACCCCGCCACGCCCGTGACCGTCACCGCCGACGCGCTGCCCACGCCCCAGATCAACGGGGTCGTGTGGGCGATGGCGATGGCCGGCACCACCGTCTACGTCGGCGGGAGCTTCTCCGCCGCGCGTCCCGCGGGCTCACCGGCCGGCCAGAACACCGTCCCGCGCGCGAACATCATGGCCTTCGACGTCACCACGGGGCAGATGACCTCCTTCGCCCCGACCCTCAACCAGCAGGTCCGTACGCTCGCGGTGTCCCCCGACGGCCGACGCCTGTACGTCGGCGGCGAGTTCACCACCGTCAACGGCCAGGCCCGTCAGCGCATCGCCGCCTTCGACACCGCCACGGGGGCGCTCGTCCCCGGCTTCGCGCCGCCCGTGAACTACCACGTGCGCGCGATCGTCGCGACGAACACCACGGTCTACGCCGGCGGCAACTTCACCGCGGTGGGCAGCGCCGCGCGCGGCCGCCTCGCGGCGTTCCGGGCCTCCGACGGTGCGCTGCTCGACTGGGCGCCGCAGGCCACCGGCGGCACGGTCGACGCGATGACCATCGACCCCGCCGGCGCCAGGGTCGCCGTCGGCGGCGGGTTCACCGCGCTCAACGGCTCGAACAACCCGGGCTACGGCCTCGGGATGCTCGACACCGTCACCGGCGCGTCACTCCCGTTCGCCGCCAACAGCCTGGTGCGCAACGGCACGAGCGACGGCGCGATCGACACCCTCGCCACCGACGGCACGACGATCTACGGCGGCGGCTGGACCTTCGGCAAGGAGGGCGGCACGTGGGAGGGCCTCTTCGCGGCGAGCTGGGACGGCGGTGCGGTGCGCTGGCTCAACGACTGCCACGGGGACACCTACGGCGTCTACCCGGTCGGCGACGTCGTCTACGCCGCCAGCCACACCCACTACTGCGAGAACATCGGCGGCATGCGGCAGGGGCCCGGCGGCGTCGGCGACTACCCCTACCACCGGGCCGTGGCCTTCGGGAAGGAGCCGACCGGCACCGCGTCGTGGGAGCCGGACCAGCGCCGCTACTACAGCTTCGAGGGCCAGCCGACCTCCACCCAGCTCGGCTGGTTCCCCGAGCTCAACACCGGCAGCTACACCGGGCAGTACCAGGGTCCGTGGAGCGTCGTCGGCAACGGTGACTACGTCGTCATGGGCGGGGAGTTCACCCGGGTCAACGGGACCAGCCAGCAGGGGCTCACCAGGTTCACCACCGCGGACAAGGCGCCCAACGCCGTCGGGCCCAGCCTCTTCAACGCGACCTACCCGCTCAACGTCTCCTCCACGGAGGCCGGGCAGGTGCGGGTCAACTGGCGCACGAACCAGGACCTGGACAACGAGAACCTCACCTACCGGGTCTACCGCGACACCCAGAACGGCGCCGGACTCGTCCACACCCGCACGGTGACCTCGCGCTACTGGAACCCGTTCACCATGGGGTTCACCGACACCGGGGTGGCCCCCGGGTCTTCCCACCGCTACCGGGTCGCCGTCACCGACCCCTTCGGCAACATCGCCAACTCGCCGTGGACGACCGTCACGGTCGCCGCGAGCGGGGCGGACAGCGCCTACGTCGAGGCGGTCTACGCCGACGAGCCGACGAGCTACTGGCGCCTGGGTGAGGCGTCCGGCCCGGCACTCGCCGACACCGTCGGCCTCCACCCGCTCACGGCGGCGGCCGGGCTGAGCCCCACCACCGGCGCGATCGCCGGGGACGGCAACGGGGCGATGCGGTTCACCGGCACGAACACCGGGTGGGCGGCGACGACGGCACAGGGCAACCCGCCGGACGTCTTCACCGTCGAGACCTGGTTCCGCACGACGTCCAGCGCAGGCGGGCGGCTCGTGGGGTGGAGCAACCGCGCGACGCAGGGCAGCTCGAGCAAGCACGACCGGCAGCTGTACATGGACGGCTCCGGCCGCATCCACTTCGGGGTCAAGCCGGCGGCGAGCAGGCTCGTCGTCTCCAGCGCCGCCGGCTACAACGACGGCGCCTGGCACCACGCCGTCGCCACCCTCTCCGAGGACGGCATGGCGCTCTACCTCGACGGCGCCGCGGTCGGCGGGCGCGCCGACGTCACGGTCGGGGAGCACCTCGCCCTGGGCTACTGGCGCATCGGTGGTGACACCGTCAACGGGTGGCCCTCGGCGCCGTCGAGCGGCTACTTCGCCGGCGACCTCGACGAGGTGGCGATCTACAAGACCGCGCTCTCGGCGCGGGACGTCGCCGAGCACCACGCGGCGGGCACCGCGACCGAGGCGCCCAACCTCGCCCCCGTCGCCGCGTTCACGTCGAGCACCGACGGTCTCGCGCTGGGGGTCGACGGGCGTGGGTCGAGCGACGAGGACGGTGAGGTGGTGTCCCACGAGTGGACCTTCGGTGACGGCGCGAGCGCGTCGGGCGCCGAGACGTCCCACACGTACGCGCAGGCCGGGACCTACGACGTCACGCTCACGGTGAGGGACGACGACGGCGCCACGACCAGCCTCACCCGGCAGGTCACCGTGAGCGCAGTGCCCGCGCCCCTCGCGCTGGACGTCTTCGGGCGCACGTTGAGCAACGGCTGGGGCAGCGCCGACGCCGGCGGGCCGTGGACGGCGGTGGGGACGGCCTCCAACTTCTCCGTCGCCGGCGGCGCCGGGCGGATCGCGCTGCGCACCCCGGGCGCCGGCCCCGGGATGCGCCTGGCGGGGATCTCCTCGACCGATGTGGAGGTGCGGGTCCGTGCCGGTGCCGACAAGCCGGCCACCGGCGGGGGCACCTACCTCACCGTGACCCCGCGCTACCTGCCCGACGGCAACCGCTACTTCGTCGACACGCGGGTGCTGGCGACGGGCCAGGTCGTCCTCACGGCCGGCCGACGGGTGAGCGACGTCGAGACGGCGCTGCAGTCCCGCACGGTGAGCGGCCTCACCGCGGTCCCGGGCCAGCCGCTGGAGGTGCGGGCCCAGGCGGTGGGCACGGCGCCGACCACCCTGCGGGCCAAGGTGTGGGCCGCGGGCACCGCCGAGCCGGGGGCGTGGACGGTCGCGGTCACCGACACCACGGCCGCGCTCCAGGCACCGGGCGGGATCGCCCTGCGCGGCTACCTGTCGACCTCCGCGACGAACGCCCCGGTGACGGTGTCCTTCGACGACCTGTGGGTCGGTGCCCCGCAGTGAACGCGCACGCGCCCGCCCGGGGAGCTCCGGGCGGGCGCGTGGGTCGTCAGGTCAGAGGAGCGAGACGGCCTGGCGGGCGATCTCCTGCTCCTCCTTGGTGGGCACGACGAGCACGGTGACGCGGGAGGAGTCGGTCGAGATGACGCGCGGCTCCTTGATGCGCCCGGCGTTGCGCTCGGCGTCGAGCTCGATGCCGAGGAACTCCAGGCCCCGCATCGACTCGGCGCGCACGATGTCGTCGTTCTCGCCGATGCCGGCGGTGAAGGTCACGACGTCGAGGCCGCCGAGGACCGCGGCGTAGGCACCCACGTACTTGCGCAGCCGGTGGGAGTAGACGTCGAGGGCGAGCCGGGCGGCCGGGTCACCGGCGGCGACGAGCTCGTGGAGCTCGCGCATGTCGTTCTGCCCGGCGAGCCCCTTGACGCCGGAGCGGCGGTTGAACAGGTCGTCGATCTCGTCGATGGTGAAGCCGCCGTTGCGGGCGAGGTGGAAGATCACCGCCGGGTCGATGTCGCCGGTGCGGGTGCCCATGACCAGACCCTCGAGCGGCGTCATGCCCATCGAGGTGTCCAGCGCCCGGCCACCGGAGACGGCCGAGGCCGAGGCCCCGTTCCCGAGGTGGAGGACCACCTGGCGCAGCTCCTCCAGCGGGCGGCCGACGATCGTCGCGGCGGTGCGCGAGACGTACTGGTGGGACGTGCCGTGGGCGCCGTAGCGACGCACCCGGTACTTCTCGGCGACCTCCCGGTCCAGCGCGTAGGTCGCCGCGGCCTCGGGCAGGTCGGAGAAGAACGCGGTGTCGAAGACGGCGACGTGCGGGACGTCGGGCAGCAGCTCGCGCGCCACCTCGATGCCGCGCAGGTTCGCCCGGTTGTGGAGCGGGGCGAGCGGGATGAGCTCCTCGATGTCCGCGAGCACGTTCTCGTCGACCAGCGCCGGGCCGGAGTACCGGGACCCGCCCTGGACGACCCGGTGGCCCACGGCGACGATCCCGGCGTCGGCGAGACCCGGGCCGACCTCGGTGAAGAGGTCGAGCACCCGGCGCAGGCCCACGCCGTGGTCCGCGAACGGCTCGGAGAGCGTCGTGTCGACACCCTCGAAGGTGTGGCGCAGCCGGCCCGTGTGCTCCCCGATGCGCTCGACGAGACCGGAGGCGACGACGATGCCCTGCTCCGGCTCGATCAGCTGGTACTTGATCGAGGACGACCCCGAGTTGATGACTAGGACGGTGCTGCTCACTGCTGCTCCTCGTTGGCCTGCGCCTGGATGGCGGTGATGGCGACGGTGTTGACGATGTCCTGGACCAGGGCGCCGCGCGAGAGGTCGTTGACCGGCTTGTTCAGCCCCTGGAGGACCGGCCCGATCGCCACGGCACCGGCCGAGCGCTGGACCGCCTTGTAGGTGTTGTTCCCGGTGTTGAGGTCCGGGAAGATGAAGACGGTCGCCTTGCCCGCGACCTGCGACCCCGGCAGCTTGGTCTGGGCCACCGACGCGTCGACGGCGGCGTCGTACTGGATCGGCCCCTCGACGGACAGGTCGGGCCGGCGCTCGCGGACGATCTCCGTCGCCGCACGCACCTTGTCGACGTCCGCGCCGCTGCCGGAGGTACCGGTGGAGTAGGACAGCATGGCGATGCGCGGCTCGATGCCGAACTGGGCCGACGTCTCGGCCGAGGAGATCGCGATGTCGGCGAGCTGCTCGGCGTTCGGGTCGGGGTTGACGGCGCAGTCGCCGTAGACGAGCACGCGGTCGGCCAGCGCCATGAGGAACACCGAGGACACGATCGAGGTGCCCGGGCGGGTCTTGATGATCTCGAAGGACGGCTTGATCGTGTGCGCCGTCGTGTGGAGCGCGCCGGAGACCATGCCGTCCGCGCGTCCGGTGTGGACCATCATCGTGCCGAAGTAGGACACGCTCGGCATGATCTCCAGCGCCCGCTCGAGCGTCATGCCGCGGTGGGCGCGCAGCCGGGTGTACTCCTCGGCGAACGGCTGGAGCAGGTCGCTCGTGCGCGGGTCGACGACCGTCGCGGCGTCGATGTCCAGGCCGAGGTCGCTGGCCCGGTCACGCACGGCGCTCTCGACGCCGAGCAGCGTGAGCTCGGCGACCCCGCGGGAGAGCAGGGTGCTCGCCGCGCGCAGGATCCGGTCGTCGTTGCCCTCGGGCAGGACGATGTGCTTGCGGGCGGCGCGCGCCCGGTCGAGCAGCCGCGCCTCGAACATGAGCGGGGTGACGACGTCGCTGCGCGGGACGTCGAGGATCTTGACGACGTCCTCGACGTCGACGCTGCGCTCGAAGGCACCGAGGGCGAGGTCGCGCTTGCGCTGGCTGCCGCGGGAGATGACGCCGCGGGTGGTCGAGGCGATCCGCGCGGACTCGTAGGTGTTGTGCTGCGTCGTGATGATCGGCAGCGACCGGCCCAGGCCCTCGACGAGCGTGCGGACCGCGCCGTTCGGCTCGAAGCCGCCGTTGAGCACGATGCCCGCGAGGGAGGGGAAGTTCTGCGAGGAGTGCGCGGCGGCGAGTGCGATGAGGACCTCGGAGCGGTCGCCCGCCGCGATCGCGACCTGGCCCTCTGTGAGCCGTTCGAGGATGTGCTCGACGTTCATGCCGCACACGAGGATCGACTCGGCCTCGCGGGCGAGCAGCGCGTCGTCGCCCGCGATGACGGTGCCCTCGAGCGCGGTGACGAGGTCGGAGATCGTGGGGGCCGCGAGGACGGGGATCTCCGGGAAGACCCAGACCGGCACGTCCGGGCGCGCGACGGCCGCGCGCACCTCCTCCAGCCGGTCCGGCTCGCAGCGGTTGATGGCGACGGCGGCGACCGTCGCGTGGTCCGAGCGCAGCTCGCTCGTCGCGATGTCGACGACCTGCGCGATCTCCTCGGTCGAGCGGTCCATCGCCCGCACGGCGAGGAGGACGGGCGCGCCGAGGTTGGCTGCCACCCGGCCGTTGAACGCGAGCTCCGCGGGGCCCGCGACGTCGGTGTAGTCCGACCCGACGATGACGACGACGTCGCTGCGCTCCTCCACGGCGTGGAAGCGCTGGACGATCCGGCTCATCGCGGCCTTCTCGTCCGCGTGGACCTCGTCGTAGGTGACCCCGACCGCGTCCTCGTAGGAGAGGTCGACGCCGTCGTGGGAGAGCAGGAGCTCCAGGACGTTGTCCCGCTCGTCGCCGGCCGGGACGACCGGCCGGAAGATCCCCACGCGCTCCACCCGTCGGACGAACAGGTCGACGAGGCCGAGCGCGATCGTCGACTTCCCGGTCTGCCCCTCGGGCGAGGCGATGTAGATGCTACGGGCCACGGCGTCTCCTCTTTCTCTCCGGCGGCGGGCGCCCACGGTCAGGGGTCAGTCTCCCCTGGCCGTGGGTCCGGTGCCTGGGACCTTCCCCCGGTTCGCCCTGTGTGTCCGGACACGTCCGGTCACTCGTTGTCCCCTCCCGTGTCGTGCTGCGGGCCGGCGTCCTGCGTCCCCGTCTCCCCGGCATCGGGCCACTGCCACGCGGCGACCTCGGGCATGTCGATGCCGTGCAGGCGGGTGTAGCGGCGCGCGGCCAGCCGTGCGTCGGCCATCCGCTGGCGCAGTCCCGCGTGGCGCGCCCCGAGCCCGGGTACCTGGTCGATGACGTCGATGACGAGGTGGTAGCGGTCGAGGTCGTTGAGCATGACCATGTCGAACGGCGTCGTCGTCGTGCCCTCCTCCTTGTACCCCCGCACGTGGATGTTGGAGTGGTTGGTGCGCCGGTAGGTGAGCCGGTGGATGAGCCACGGGTAGCCGTGGTAGGCGAAGACGACCGGGCGGTCGCGGGTGAAGAGCGTGTCGAATGCGCGGTCGCTGAGGCCGTGCGGGTGCTCCTGCTCGTCCTGCAGCCGCATGAGGTCCACGACGTTGACCACCCGCACCCTGAGCTCGGGCAGGTGCTCGCGGAGCAGGCTCGCCGCGGCGAGCACCTCGAGGGTGGGCACGTCACCTGCGCAGGCGAGGACGACGTCGGGCTCGGTGCCCTCCTCCTCGCTGCCCGCCCACTCCCAGATGCCCAGGCCGCGCTGGCAGTGGTCCTGCGCCTGCTCCATCGTGAGGAAGTCCGGCCCGGGCTGCTTGCCGGCGACGACGACGTTGACGTACTGGCGGGTGCGCATGACGTGGTCGTAGGTGGCGAGCAGCGTGTTGGTGTCCGGCGGCAGGTAGACGCGCACGACGTCGGCGCCCTTGTTGACGACGTGGTCGATGAAGCCCGGGTCCTGGTGGGAGAAGCCGTTGTGGTCCTGTCGCCACACGTGCGAGCTCAGCAGGTAGTTCAGCGAGGCGATCGGCCGGCGCCAGCTGAGCTCGTCGGTGACCTTGAGCCACTTGAGGTGCTGGTTGACCATCGAGTCGACGATGTGGATGAACGCCTCGTAGGAGGTGAACAGGCCGTGGCGGCCGGTGAGCAGGTAGCCCTCGAGCCAGCCCTGGCACTGGTGCTCCGACAGCGTCTCCATGACGCGCCCGACGCGGGCGAGGTGGTCGTCGCGGTCGGTCGCGATGATCTCGGCGTTCCACTGCTTGGCGGTGACCTCGTAGACCGCCTGGAGCCGGTTGGAGGCCACCTCGTCCGGCCCGAAGAGCCGGAAGTTGTCGGGGTTGCGGCGGATGACCTCGGTGAGCCACTCCCCGAGCACGCGGGTGGACTCGCTGACGACGCCGCCGGGCACCGGCACGTCGACGGCGAAGTCCGTGACGTCGGGCAGGCGCAGGTCGCGCAGGAGGATGCCGCCGTTGGTGCTCGGGTTGTCGCTCATCCGCAGGTGGCCCACCGGGGCGAGCGCGGCGACCTCCCCGACGAGCCGGCCGTCGGCGTCGAAGAGCTCCTCGGGCCGGTAGCTGCGCATCCAGTCCTCGAGGGTGCGCAGGTGCTCGGGGGTGTCGCGGGCGCTGGCGAGGGGCACCTGGTGGGCGCGCCACGAGCCCTCGACCTGGTGGCCGTCGATGACCTTCGGGCACGTCCAGCCCTTCGGCGTGCGCATGACGATCATCGGCCAGCTGGGCCGCTCGAGCTCCTCCGGGTCGGTCTGCGCGGCGCGCTGCTTGATGTCGGCGATCTCGTCGAGGACCTCGTCGAGCAGCGCGGCGAACCGGGCGTGGATCGAGACCGGCTCCTCGTCGTCGAAGCCGGCGGTGAAGACGTAGGGGTGGTGGCCGTAGCCGCGCATGAGGTCGGTGAGCTCGTCGTCGCCGATGCGGGCGAGGACCGTCGGGTTGGCGATCTTGAACCCGTTGAGGTGCAGGACGGGAAGGACGACGCCGTCGGTGCGCGGGTTGACGAACTTGTTGGAGTGCCAGCTCGCGGCGAGCGGACCGGTCTCCGCCTCGCCGTCGCCCACGACGGCGAGGACGAGCAGGTCGGGGTTGTCGAGCACGGCGCCGTAGGCGTGGGACAGGGCGTAGCCGAGCTCGCCGCCCTCGTGGATCGACCCCGGCGTCTCGGGGGCGACGTGCGAGGGGATGCCGCCGGGGAAGGAGAACTGGCGGAAGAGCCGGCGCATGCCCTCGAGGTCCTGGGTGACGTCGGAGTACACCTCGGAGTACGTGCCCTCGAGGTAGGTGTTCGCCACGAGGCCCGGGCCGCCGTGGCCCGGTCCGGCGATGTAGAGCATCGGCTGCTCGCGGTCCTGGATGGCCCGGTTGGCGTGGGCGTAGAGGAAGTTCAGCCCCGGCGTCGTGCCCCAGTGGCCGAGCAGTCGAGGCTTCACGTGGTCGGTGTGCAGCGGTTCGCGCAGCAGCGGGTTGTCCAGCAGGTAGATCTGCCCGACGGACAGGTAGTTGGCGGCGCGCCACCACGCGTCGATGCGGTCGATGGTCGCCTCGTCTGGACCCTGCCGGCTGCGCCGGCGCCACACCGCGGGGACGTCGAGAGTGGTCATGGCTGTGCTCCCTGTGTCGGTCGTCACACCCAGCCTCGCTGCTCCCCGGCCCTGCAGCCACCGGAGAGCGCGCCGAACTACCCTGGAGCCGTGTCCACCTCCACGCGGCGTCCCGGGTCGCGCGACTGGCTGCGGGCGGCGACCAGCCGCCGGATGCTCGTCCTGCTGCTCGTCGTGGCCGTCGTCGCCGGCGTGTGCACGCAGCTGGGGTTCTGGCAGCTCGAGCGGGCAGGGATCCGGGGGGAGCGCACGCTGGAGGCCACCCGCGAGGAGCTGCTCGCCGCGCCCGCCGTGCCGCTGGAGGACGTGCTCGCGCCGCAGGCCGCCTTCACCGCTGAGCACTTCGGCCGTCGGGTGTCCCTCGAGGGACGGTTCGACGCCGCCCAGCAGGTTCTCGTGCCCGGCCGGGAGGTCGAGGGGGAGGAGGCGACGCTCGTCGTCACCGCGTTCCACGTCGAGGGTGGCCCGCACGACGGCGCGATCATGCCGGTGCTCCGCGGCTGGTTCCCCGGGGCCGTGACCGAGCTGCTCGAGGCGGGCGGGGGAGTGCGGGTCACCGCGCCACCGCCGCCGGCCGGCCGGATCGAGGTCGTCGGGATGCTCAGCGACTCCGAGGCCGCCGGGCAGGCCGGCCTGCCCGAGGGCTTCGCCGGCGGGATCAGCGCCGGTGAGCTCGCCCAGGAGTGGGGCACGCCGATGTACAGCGCCTACCTCGTGCTCGAGGAGCCTGCGCAGCAGGGCCTGTCCCCGGCGCCGTCGCCGGTGGAGGGGCTCGACGCCGACCCCAACCTCCAGAGCCTCGCCTACGCCGTCGAGTGGTGGGCCTTCGCCCTGTTCGCCGTCGTCTTCTGGCTCAAGGTGCTGCGCGACGACGTCCGCGAGCGCCGGCTCGTCGAGGCCGTCCGGGTCGCCGCTCCGCCGCCCGAGCCGCCCGCGAACTGACCGCGCCGCCGCGGGGCGCGGGGTGCGCGCTGGCGCGCGAGGGCACGGCCGGGCGTGCGGAATCTGCCACCAAGTGCCGCGTCGGGACCGTTCTGCCCGGTTCGGCGCGGCGTGTCGCGGGCGTGTCGCCGACGTGGTGGCAGAAAAACGGGCGGGGCGCCCCGGCAGCGGCACCCGTCAGGCGCCCGGTGCCCGCCCCGGCAGCGGGACGGCGGGGGAGTGCCCGCCGCCCCCGTCACTCCTGCTGCCAGGACTCCCAGAGGGCCGCGTACTCGCCGCCGGCGGCGACGAGGGCCTCGTGCGGGCCGATCTCGGCGATGCGGCCGTCCTCCATGACCGCGACGCGGTCGGCGTCGTGCGCCGTGTGGAGGCGGTGGGCGATCGCCACCACGGTCCGGCCGGTGAGCAGCGCCGACAGGGAGCGCTCGAGGTGGCGCGCGGCGCGGGGGTCGAGCAGCGACGTCGCCTCGTCGAGGACGAGGGTGTGCGGGTCGAGCAGGACGAGCCGGGCGAGGGCGAGCTGCTGGGCCTGGGCCGGGGTGAGCGTGAGCCCGCCCGAGCCCACCTCGGTGTGCAGGCCCTGCGGCAGCGCGGCCACCCACTCGGCGGCGTCCACCGCGGCGAGCGCGCGGACGAGGTCGGCCTCCGCCGCGTCGTGGCGGGCCAGTCGCAGGTTGTCCGCGACGGTCCCGACGAAGACGTGGTGCTCCTGGGTGACGAGGGCGACGTGACGGCGCAGCTCGTCCTCGGGCAGGTCGACGAGCGGGACGCCCCCGACGGTCACCCGGCCCCCGGTGGGCGGGTGGATGCCGGCGAGCATCCGCCCGAAGGTCGACTTGCCCGCGCCCGAGGGACCGACGATGGCGAGCCGCTCCCCGGGGGCGAGCGTGAGGTCGATGCCGTGGAGCACGTCCTCGCCCTCGCGGTAGGCGTAACGCACCTCCTCGGCGCGGACGTCCTCGCTGTCGGGCCGGGCGGTGCCGGGCTCACGGTCGGGCGCGATGAGCTCGATGCCGACGATGCGGGCGAGGCTCGCGGTCGCGACCTGCACCTCGTCGACCCACATGAGCAGCTCGAACAGCGGCCCGCGGACCTGGATGACGTACAGCGCCACCGTGGTGACCGCGCCGATCGTCGTGAGACCGGCGCCGGTGAGGTACCCGCCCCACACGACGACGGCGGCGACCGGCAGCGAGAAGGAGAGCACGGTCCAGAAGAAGACCGACATTCGCAGCTTCAGGGTGACGGTCTCCCAGGTCCACGCCTCGGCGACGGCGGCGTCCGCCTGCTCGCGGCGGACCGCGCCCAGGGAGAGGGCGTCGACCGTGGCCGCGTGCTCCGCGGACTCGGTGAGCACGCCGTTGAGGTCGGCGTAGGCGGCGGCGTTCGCGCGGTACGCCGGCGCCGAGCGCTTGAGGTAGCGGTGGGTGGCGAGGACGAGCACGGGCACGCCGACGAGCATCGCGAGCGCGACGAGCGGCGCGGCGAGCAGCGCGGCGCCGAAGGTGAGGAGGATCGTCGTCGACGTCACGAGGAGGCGGGGCACGCCGAAGCGCACCGCCCACTGGACGCGGTCGATGTCGTTGGTCGTGCGGCCGAGGAGGTCGCCGGTGCCGGCGCGCTCGACAGTCGACAGCGGCAGGTGCGTGACCCCGACGAGGAAGCGCTCGCGCAGCCCGGCGAAGACCTCCTCGCCGAGCAGCATCGCGCTGCGCTGGGCGTACCGGGTGACGACCGACTGCACGAGGACCACCCCGACGAGCCACAGCGCGACGGTGTCGACGTACCGGCGCGTGGTGCCCTGGGCGACGGCGTCGACGAGCCCGCCGAGCATCCACGGCAGGGCGAGCGCGGCGACGGCGGCCAGCGCCTGGAGGAGGACGACGACGGCGAGCGGGCGCCGGTGGGTGCGCAGCAGGCGCCCGGCGAACGCGCGCACGCGCCGGTTGTCGGCGACGGGCAGCTGCATCAGACCACCTCCGAGGGGGCGAGGGAGCGGCCGACGACGTCGTGGTAGGCCTGTGCGTCAGGGTCGCCGGACGCGGCGCGGGCGAGCAGGTCGCGGTGCCGGCCGCGGGCGCGGACGACGCCGTCGTCGAGCAGGACGACCTCGTCGGCCTGCTCCAGGACGAGCGGGGAGGCGGTGAGGACGACGGTCGTGCGCCCGCGGCGGTAGGCCGCGGTCCGCTGGGCGATCCGCGCCTCGGTGTGGGCGTCGACGGCGCTGGTCGGCTCGACGAGGACGAGCACCTGCGCCTCGGTGAGCAGCGCGCGGGCGAGCGCGACGCGCTGCCGCTGGCCGCCGGACAGGGAGCGGCCCTTCTCGGTGATCGCGCCGTCCAGGCCCTCGGGGAGGGACTCGAGGACGTCGTGGGCGTCGGCCGCATCGAGGGCGCGCAGGAGCGCCGCGTCCTCGATCCCGTCGGCGCGCGCGTCGAGCGCGCTGCGCAGCGTGCCGGTGAACAGCTGCGGCGCGGAGGAAGCGACGACGACGCGGCGGCGGACCTCGGCGAGCGGCAGGTCGCCCAGGGGTACGCCGTCGAGGAGGACCGAGCCGGCAGAGCGGTCGTCGAGGCGCCCGAGGCGCGCGGCGAGGGCCTCCCCCTCCCCGGGGCGGGTGGTGACGACGGCGGTGAGCCCGCCGGGCACCGGCTCCACGCCCGAGGTCTCGTCGACGAGCCGGCCCGGCGTCGTGGGCACGACCGGCACGGGCAGGGAGTCGGCGGCCTCGGACTCGGCGAGGCTGCCCGCCTCCGGCGTCACGGAGAGCACGCCGATGATCTTGCGGGCGGCGACGCGGGCGCGGGTGAAGAAGTTGAGGAACTGGGTGACCCAGCGCAGCGGCTCGGAGAGGAACGCGGTGAACCCGTAGAAGGTGACGAGCTGGCCGGGGGTGATGGTGCCCTCGATCGCCTGGCGCGCCCCGAGCCACACGACGCACGCGACGAACAGGCCGGGCAGGAGCACCTGGAGCGCCTCGAGCACCGAGGACAGGCCGGCGACCCGCACGCCGGCCGCGCGCACCCGCTGGGACTGGGCGCGGTACCGCTCGGCGAAGACCTCCTCGCCGCCGATCCCGCGCAGGATCCGCAGGCCGGAGACGGTGTCGGTGGCGAGCGTCGCGAGGCGCCCGGTGGCGTCGCGCTGCTCCTTCTGCCGCGCCTGGAGGGGGCGGATGAGGAAGGAGACGACGACGGTGACGAGCGGCAGCCCGAGCGCGACGACGATCCCGAGGCTCGGGGACTGCTGGAGCATGTAGAGGGTGACCGCGAGGTAGCCGGCGAGGCCGCCGACGAACGCGGGCAGCAGCTCCAGGACGTTGCCGACCTGGAAGGAGTCGTGGGCGACGGCGCTGACGACCTCGCCGGTGGGCAGCTCCTCACCGATCGCCGGGCCCGTGCGGCTCACGTGGTGGCCGACGAGGCGGGTGGTGGTGAAGGAGCCGTGCAGCCACCCGCCGACCTCGGCGGCGTGGCCCAGGCTCGTGGCGACGGCGCTGAAGAGGCCGACGGCCACGAGGGCGAGGGCGAGCCACAGCAGCCGGGCGGACACGCCGTCCTCCAGGCCCGCGTCGAGCGCGAGGCCCAGGAGCAGCGGGACCGCCGCGCCGGCGAGGGAGACGGCAGAGGTGAGCAGGCAGGCGACGACGAGGGTGCGCCATGCGCCGCGGCCGGTCCACAGGAGGTACGCCGTCGGGGACCGGAGGGAGGGGTGGCCGGGGTGGCCGGTCGGGACGTCGAGCACGGCGTCGAGCCTACGTCGGCGCGCCGCGCGTCCTCAGCCTGTTTTCCGCCGTGCCCGGCGCTCCTGAGACACTGGGGCCGACCCGTAGAGGCGGGCAACGGAGGAGGAGAAGTGAGCGAGGAGTCCACGGAGACCGCGGCAGGACCGGGCACGGCGCTGCGCGCCGAGCGCGAGCGCAAGGCGAGAGGAGCCTGGCGGTTCTACCAGGTCATGGCGTTCGTCACAGGTGTGATGCTCCTCCTGCTCGTCGTCGAGATGGTGCTCGTCTACCTCGTCCAGGTGGGGCCCGACGTCACGTCGTGGATCGCCTGGATCCCCTTCGCCCACGGCTGGATCTACGTCGTCTACCTCGTGAGCGTCTTCAACCTCTGGTCGACGATGCGCTGGGGCCTGGGCCGGATGGCCGCCCTCGTCGTCGCCGGCGTCGTCCCGGTGCTGTCCTTCGTCATGGAGCACCGCGCGGCGTCGTGGTTCGCGACGGACCTCCCGCGCGTCGTGTCGCGCCCCGCGTCTACGCTGGCCCGGTGAGCATGACCGACGCCCCCACCACAGCCGAGCGGGCCGCTACGCCCCGCCCCGTCCTCGTCGTCGACTTCGGCGCCCAGTACGCCCAGCTCATCGCCCGCCGGGTGCGGGAGGCCGGGGTGTACTCCGAGATCGTCCCCCACACCCTGCCGGTGGACCGCATCCTCGCCAAGGACCCCGCGGCGATCATCCTGTCCGGCGGCCCCGCCTCGGTGTACGCCGAGGACGCCCCCGGCGTGGACCCCGAGCTCTTCGCGGCCGGCGTGCCCGTCCTCGGCATCTGCTACGGCTTCCAGGCCATGGCCTCGGCGCTCGGTGGCAGCGTCGCGCGCACCGGTGACCGCGAGTACGGCGCGACCGTCGTCGAGCTGTGCGCCGCCGGCACCCTCCTCGAGGGCACGCCCGAGCACCAGCAGGTGTGGATGAGCCACGGGGACGCCGTCCAGCAGGCCCCCGAGGGCTTCTCCGTCCTCGCCACCTCCCCGGGCGCGCCCGTCGCGGCCTTCGAGGACCGCGAGCGGCGCCTCTTCGGGATGCAGTGGCACCCCGAGGTCCGCCACTCCGACTTCGGCCAGGCCGCCCTCGAGCGCTTCCTCTACGACGGCGCGGGTCTGCAGCCGACGTGGACCGCGGGCAACGTCATCGCCGAGCAGGTCGCCGCGATCCGCGCGCAGGTCGGCGACGCGCGCGTCATCTGCGGGCTGTCCGGCGGCGTCGACTCCTCGGTGGCCGCCGCCCTCGTCCAGAAGGCCGTGGGCGACCAGCTCACCTGCGTGTTCGTCGACCACGGGCTGCTGCGCGCCGGTGAGGCCGAGCAGGTCGAGCAGGACTTCGTCGCCGCGACCGGCGTCAACCTCAAGGTCGTCGACGCGAGCCGGCAGTTCCTCGACGCGCTCGCCGGGGTGACCGACCCCGAGACCAAGCGCAAGATCATCGGCCGCGAGTTCATCCGCACCTTCGAGGCGGCCGCCCGCGAGATCGTCGCGGAGGCCGGCCACGACGAGGAGGTCCGCTTCCTCGTCCAGGGCACCCTCTACCCCGACGTCGTGGAGTCCGGCGGCGGTGAGGGCGCGGCGAACATCAAGTCCCACCACAACGTCGGCGGGCTGCCCGAGGACCTGCAGTTCGAGCTCGTCGAGCCGCTGCGCACCCTGTTCAAGGACGAGGTCCGCGCCGTGGGCCTGGAGCTCGGGGTGCCCGAGGCCATCGTGTGGCGCCAGCCCTTCCCCGGCCCCGGCCTGGGCATCCGGATCGTCGGCGCGGTCGACGCCGAGCGGCTCGCCGTCCTGCGCGCCGCGGACGCCATCGCCCGCGCCGAGCTCACCGCGGCCGGCCTGGACCGGGACATCTGGCAGTGCCCCGTCGTCCTGCTCGCCGACGTCCGGTCGGTCGGGGTCCAGGGCGACGGCCGCACCTACGGCCACCCGATCGTGCTGCGGCCGGTGAGCTCGGAGGACGCGATGACGGCCGACTGGTCGCGCGTGCCCTACGAGGTCCTCGCCCGGATCTCCAGCCGGATCACCAACGAGGTGCCCGAGGTCAACCGCGTCGTGCTCGACGTCACGAGCAAGCCCCCGGGCACCATCGAGTGGGAATGAGGGTCCTCCACGTCTCGGACTGCTTCCCTCCCCGCACGGGAGGGATCGAGACGCAGGTGCACGACCTCGCCGTCCACCAGGCCGCGGCCGGGTTCGACGTCCACGTCGCGACGGCGACGGCGGGGGCCGACGGCGCCCGCCGCGCCACGCGGGTGCTGGGCTCCGGCGTGCGCGTGCACCGGATGGCCTCCGCGCTCACCCTCGGGGTGCCGGTCAACCCGCGCGGCACCTGGCTCCTGCGCGAGGCGGTGACCCGGTTGCGCCCCGACGTCGTCCACGTCCACGCCGGGGTCGTCTCCCCGTTCGCTCTCGACGGGGTCGTCGCTGCCCACCTCAAGGGCGTGCCGCTCGCCGTCACGTGGCACTGCATGCTCGACGGCTTCGTCACCGGCTTCCGCGGTCTGACGCGGCTCGCCCACCTGCCGGGTGAGGGGGCGGCCGTCTCCGCCGTCTCCCGGGTCGCGGGTGAGCGCGTGGCGCGCATGCTCAGGCGCGAGGACGTCCTCGTCGTGCCGAACGGCCTGGACGTCGAGGAGTGGCGACCGACGGGCGCCGGCCCGGCCGTGGAGCACGGCCCGCTGCGGCTCGTCGCCACCCAGCGCATGGCTCCCCGCAAGCGGGTGGCCCCGCTCGTCGAGATCGTCGCCGAGGCCCACCGGCGGCTGGGGCCGGGGCCCGGGGGCGCACCTCGCGTCCACCTCACCGTCATCGGCTCCGGGCCGGAGGAGACGCGCGTGCGCGCGCTCGTGCGCCACCACCGCCTGGAGGACGTCGTCTCGCTCCTCGGGGGCCTGCACCGCGACGAGCTCGCCGCGCGGTACGCCCAGGAGCACGTCTTCGTCGCCCCCGCCCAGCTCGAGGCCTTCGGCATCGCCGGGCTCGAGGCCCGCGCCGCCGGGCTGCCGGTGGTCGCCGGCCGGGGCACCGGGGTCAGCGAGTACATCACCGACGGCGTCGACGGGCTGCTCACCCCGGACCGCAGCGACGGCCTCGGTGACGCCGCCTCCGACGCCGCCCTCACCAACGCCGTCGTCCGGCTCGCCGAGGACCGCGACCTCCTCGGCCGCCTGCGCGCCCATGCCCGGACGGTGCCGCCCGCGGCCGACTGGCGCGACGTCCGCGCGGCCTGCGAGCGGCTCTACGAGCGAGCCGGCGCGGCTCTCTGACGCCCCGGGCCCCGGCGGCGGCCCGCGCGCTCCACTCGGGCGCGCCCGCCGTCGCGTTTCCTGCCACCAAGTCGGCGACACGCGCGCGACACGCCGCACCGCATCGGGCATTCCGGGCACGCGGCAGGACGTGCTGGCAGGTCTCGCGCGGCACGGGTGCGCGGAGCATGCCCGAACGGTCAGCTCCGGCGACCGCCTGCGGGCGGGCCGCGGCGGCGGTCAGGCCCCTGACCTGGCAGTTCACGCCCTTCCCGGGCCGGGTGAGGGGCGGCTGCGGCCCGCTGGGCGGGCGTGGGCAGCGGCTCGCCGACCCGGCGGACGGGTGTCCCAGGTCACGTCGTCAGGTGCGGTAAAAAACGCCTGTACTGGGACCATTGGCCCTGAACCGGACAATCCGGAATGCCAGGATCGTCCTCAGGACCTCGAAAGCGAGGCCACAACCTCGGGGCCTCCGAGGCCACGATCGAAAGGGACCACCACCATGAGCACCACCCGCGGCACCGGAATCGCCCGCCTCGCCGGCATCATCGCCATCGTTGCCGGCATCATCTTCATCGTCGCCGGCGGCGTGACCTGGGGCATGGTGACCAGCCAGCTCAAGGCCGAGAACATCACCGTTCCCGACGACGCCGCGTTCCTCGCCGGCGCCGAGGTGCAGGGTCCGTTCTCCGCGTTCGCCCAGGCCGACATCATCAACACCCACGCGCTGGCCGGCACCGAGGGCCGCACCTACGCCGAGCTCGGCACCGCGATGCGTGAGTTCGAGCCCGGGAGCCCCGAGCACACCGAGCTCCAGGAGCAGCGCACCTCCGTGATGAACGCGTCCTTCCTCCGCGCCTCGCTGTTCACCTCGGTCGTCTCCTACGGCGTGGCCGCCCTGGTCATCGGCCTCGGCGCCCTGTTCGTCCTCCTGGGCCTGGGCATGAACCAGCTGGCCAAGGCCCCCGCCACCGCCGGCCCCGCCGCGGCCCCGGTCCGCGAGCCCGTCGCCTGACCTCCAGCACCACACAACGCCGAGAGCCGGCCCGTGCACAACGGGCCGGCTCTCGGCGTTCCTGCGTCCTCAGTCGCCGCGGGCGACCAACGCCTTGACGAGGAGGCCGACGCCCGCGAGGGCGAGCAGCCCGATGAGCGCGGCCTCGAGGTCGATCGTCAGCCCCGCCCCGACGGCGAGGACCCCGAGCCCGAGGAGGAGCAGGATGATCCCCCAGACGATGGTGCCGACACGCGGTCCGCGGCTCGTGCGGTGCGCGCTGGTGTGGTGGTCGCTCATGACGTCTCCTCGATGTAGAGCTGGCCGAAGCTGACCTCGGCGTCGACGGTGATCCGCGGACCGTCGCCCTCCCGGGCGAGGGTGGTCCTGATGCCGACGCCGTTGGTGAGCGAGTCGTCGGTGCGGGTGGAGCCCCACACGGGCAGGTTCGGGCCGGTCCACTCGTCGTCGAGCCGGCCGACGACCTCCCCGGCCCCGACGGCGGCCTCGACGGTGACGTCGGCGCCTTCCGGGACGATGAGGTGCAGGTTGCCGAAGGTGACGCTCGCGGGGACGGTGACGTCGGTGTCCGTGTCGAGCTCGGAGAGGTCGACGACGAGCTCACCGGCGACGAGCGAGAAGCCGCGCTCGGCGTCGGCAGCGGTGCGCGGGACCCACGTCGGGTCCCCGGCCCACGTCGTGGCGCTCGAGCCGATCCGGGCGAAGCCGGGCAGCGCGGCCGCGGCTGCGGCGGTCGGCACCATGACGAGGGCGATGAGGAGCGCGAGCACCCCGAGACCGCCCTGCGTGCGGCCGCGCAGGCCGCTCACGAGGACCCCGGCGCCGAGCACCGCGAGGACGGCGCCGCCGCCGACGAGCCACGGGTTCGCGTCGAGCACGCCCTGGTGGTTCGCCAGCGCCACACCGGCCGCGGTGAGGAACGCGAGGGCGAGCACGAGGCTCGTGGCCCGCGAGCCGGGCCCGGGCACCGGGACCGGCGGGGTGCCTCCGGTGCCCCGGTCGGTGCCCGGGGGGACCGGCGGGGTGCCGGTGCCCCACCCGGACAGCGGGTCGGAGGTGCCGCCGGTGCCCCAGGCGCCGCCGGTGCCCCAGGCGGCGCCGGGGGTGGTGCCGGGCAGCGGGTCGGAGGCGGCGCCGGTGCCCCACGAACTACCGGGAGCGGCGCCGGGTGCGGAGCCGGGCAGCGGGTCGGAGGTGCCGCCGAGTCCCCAGGCCTCGGCCCACGAGCTGCTGCTGTCGGAGGCCGAGGCGGCCGAGGGGGAGGCGGCCGAGTGGGACGGCGCCGCGGCGTCGGGCGCGGTCCCGTCCGCTGCGGTCCTGTCGACCGCGGGCAGCGTCGTGGTCGTGTCCCCGGGCGTGGTCGGGCCGGCGTCCTGCGCGGGGAGCGGGGCCGTGGCGTCGGCGGCGGCTTCGGCGCTCGCAGGCAGGGTGGCAGTGGTGGCCGGCAGGGGGGTCGTGACGTCGGCCGCCGGGGTGGCGTCCTCGGGGCGCACGGTGGGGGCGTCGACGTCCTCGCGGACGTCGTAGGCCGGGTGCGGCGCGGCGGCGGCCCAAGGACCGGGCACGAGGTCGGTACCGGGCGTCGTCGCGTCCGGGGAGGCCGGGGAGGCCGGAGACGCAGGGGGCGGCGGGGGCGGGACCGGCCCGCCGGCGGGCGGCCCGCCCGACGGTGCCCGCGTGCCGCCCTCACGGCCC
>NZ_VDFS01000014.1:39887-63864 GCF_006151955.1 Georgenia sp. 311
GACGACGACGCCGACGATGATCACCCACGGCACCGTCCACCACGCGCCGCTCCACCAGAACACCGGGCGGCTGAGGCCGACGATGACCGCGGCGGCCGCTCCGGCGAGGGCGATGTCGAAGTGGCCCCGCACCGCCTGCTCGAGGTGGATGCGGCCGTCGGAGGACTCGGGCAGCAGCGCCCAGGCCACGCCGTACAGGACGAGGCCGAGGCCGCCGAAGAGGCTGACGACGACGAAGAAGCCGCGCACGAGCAGCGGGTCGAGCCCGTAGCGGTGGCCGATGCCGGCGGCGACGCCGCCCACCCAGCGGTCCGGCGTGCGCCAGATGCCCAGGCGGCGCACGGAGTCGAAGAACCCGGCGGCGGGGGACGAGGGAGGGGGCGGGGTGTGCGGTGCACTCTGACCGTTCATGTGACCAGCAAACCGCCTCGGGCACCTGCGGCGGTATCGGGGAGGCCCCTGACCGTCCCCCGACCCCGGCCCCGGGAACCCCGGCTCGTCCCCGGACCGCGCGCGGGGCCTCCCCGGAGGCCCGCGGCACGTGTGACGATCTGGGGGTGACGATCTCCGCGCCCGAGCGGCTCCCGCTGCGCCGCCCCCTCGCCGGCCGCCAGGTCGCCGGGGTGGGCGCCGGCCTCGCCGCGCACCTCGGCCTCCCGGTGCAGCGGGTGCGCCTCGCGCTCGTGCTGTCCGCGCTCGCCTTCGGTGCCGGGCTCGTGCTCTACGGCTGGCTGTGGGTCCTCGTGCCGTCGGGCGACCCGGTCGACGCCGCCGCCGACGCCCGCCCCACCTCCGCCTCCCGGCTGGCCCCGCGGCTGCGGGCGGTCACCCGCTCGGTGTCGGCGAGTGACGTCGTGGCCGGGGTGCTGCTCCTGCTCGCCGCCCTCGCGCTCGTCCTGTGGCGCGCCGGGGTCACGCTGCCCAACGACTGGCTCGTCCCGCTCCTCGTCGTCGTCGGCGGCGCGGCGCTCGTGTGGACCCAGCTCGACTCCTCGCTGTCCGGCCAGGACGCCCCGCCCGTGCCCCGGTGGCACGCCCTCGCGCGGGTCGGCGGCGGGCTGCTGCTCGCCGTCGTCGGCATCGTCCTGCTCCTCGGGCGCGGGCTGGGCGCCGACGAGCTGCTCTCCGGGATCGTCGCGAGCACGGCGATCCTCGTCGGCGTCGCGGTCGTCCTCGCCCCGGTGTGGCTTCGCCTCGTGCGCGACCTCAGCGCCGAGCGCACCGCCCGCGCGCGGGAGTCCGAGCGCGCCGACATCGCCGCCCACCTCCACGACTCCGTGCTCCAGACGCTCTCCCTCATCCGCTCCCGCGCAGACGACCCGGACCAGGTCTCCCGCCTCGCCCGGGCCCAGGAGCGCGAGCTGCGCCACTGGCTCTACTCCGACCGGCCCGCGGCGGGCACGTCGGTGGCGGCCGCGCTGCGCGAGGTCGCGGCCGAGGTCGAGGACCAGCACGGGGTCGGCATCGACGTCGTCACCGCGGGCGACCGCCCGCCGCACGCGACGACCGCGGCGCTGCTCGCCGCCACCCGCGAGGCGCTGCGCAACGCCGTCGTCCACGGGGCGCCGCCGGTCTCGCTGTACGTCGAGGTGGGGGAGGATGTCACCGAGGTGTTCGTGCGCGACCGCGGCCCCGGCTTCGACGTCGCGACGATCCCGGCCGACCGGCACGGGGTGCGCGACTCGATCGTCGGGCGCCTCCAGCGCCACGGCGGGACCGCGCGGGTCCGTACCGGGCCGGGCAGCGGCCTCGAGGGCACCGAGGTGGTCCTGCGGATGCCGGAGCCGGAGACAGGGGAGCAGTGATGGACACGACGTCAGGCACCGAGCGGGCGCAGCTGAGGGTCGTCGTCGTCGACGACCACGCGCTCGTGCGCAGCGGGGTGCGCAGCGAGCTGGAGGCGAACGCCCCGGACCTGCTCGTCGTGGGCGAGGCGGCTGACGTCGAGTCGGCCGTCGCCGTCGTCCACGAGGCGCGGCCCGACGTCGTCCTGCTCGACGTCCACCTGCCCGGCGGCCGCGGCGGGGGCGGCATCGACGTCATCACCGGGTGCCGCGACGTGCCGGCCCGGTTCCTCGCGCTGTCCGTCTCCGACTCCAGCGAGGACGTCGTCGGGGTCATCCGGGCCGGCGCGCGCGGCTACGTCACCAAGGCGATCAGCCCCACGGAGCTCGCCGACGCCGTGCGCCGGGTCGCCGGCGGGGACGCCGTCTTCTCCCCGCGCCTCGCCGGGTTCGTCCTCGACGCGTTCGGCACCGCCGCCAAGGACGTCGCGACGACCGACGGCGAGCTCGACCGGCTGTCGGCCCGCGAGCAGGAGGTCATGCGGCTCATCGCCCGCGGCTACTCCTACAAGGAGGTGGCGAGCGAGCTGTTCATCTCGGTGAAGACGGTCGAGACCCACGTGTCCGCCGTGCTCCGCAAGCTCCAGCTCTCCTCGCGCCACGAGCTCACCCGGTGGGCGGCCGTGCGCCGCCTCATCTGATGAACCCGGACCCGGTGGGAAGGGCCACACCGCCCCGGAACCCGCGCCGTCACTGAGGTTTCGGCGTCCGGCCTCGCCTAGGGTGGCAGCATGACGTTCCTCTACTACTTCCTCCTGTTCCTCCACTTCGTCGGTTGGGCTGTCGTCCTCGGTGGCACCGTGACCAACCTGCGTACCCCCCGCCTGGCGCCGGGCGTCCTCCACGGCGCGATCACCGCGCTCGTCACCGGCGTCCTCATGGTCGGGGTCGCCGAGGCCGCCCTCGACGCGGACCTCAACCACATGAAGATCGGCGTCAAGCTCGTCGTCGCCGCGGTCATCGTCACGCTCACCGTCATCGCCTCCCGCCGCAAGGAGCCCAGCCGCGCCCTCCTCGGCGCGATCGCCGGGCTCACCACCCTCAACATCGCCCTCGCGGCACTGTGGCGCTGAGTCGCTGATGGGGGTCCTGGGTGAGGCGATCGTCCTCCTCGTCGTCCTCGTCGGGATCATCGGGGCAGTCGTCCAGGTGATTCCCGGCGGGGGCGTCCTCGTCGGCGTCGCCGTCGTCGTCTGGGCCGTCCTCACCGGCGGCCCGGTCGCCCTCACGGTCGGCGTCGTCGCCGGCCTCGCCGTCCTCGCCGCCGAGGTCGGCAAGTACCTCCTCGCCGGGCGCTACCTCGGGCAGGGCGGGGTGCCCGGCCGGACGCTCGTCGTCGGTGCGGCGCTCGGCGTCGTCGGCTTCTTCGTCGTCCCGGTCGTCGGGCTGCCGCTCGGCTTCCTCGCCGGCGTGTACGGCGCGGAGAGCGCCCGGCTGCGCGACCAGCGGGCCGCCCGCGCGTCCACCGGGCGGGCGATGCGCGCCGTCGGCGTGGCGATCCTCGTCGAGCTCGGCGGGGCCCTGGTCGCCACCGCCGCCCTCCTCGTCGGCATGTGGCAGACCTGACGCCTGTGGTGTCGGTGCCACCACCTACCCTGGAGGGGCCATGACCTCCCTCTTCGACAACCTGCCCGGTCTCCTCGGCGGGAACCTGCCGCCCCTGGCCGCCGCCGTCCCGCCCCGGGACGACGCCGGCGCCACCGACGCGCCCGCCGCCGCGCGCGCCACCGACCTCCTCGAGGGGCTCAACCCGCAGCAGCGCGCCGCCGTCCTCCACGAGGGAGGCCCGCTCCTCATCGTCGCGGGAGCCGGCTCGGGCAAGACCCGCGTCCTCACCCACCGCATCGCCCACCTGCTGGCCACCCGGCGGGCCCGGGCCGGTGAGGTCATCGCGATCACCTTCACCAACAAGGCCGCGGCGGAGATGCGCGAGCGCGTCGCCGACCTCGTCGGCCCCGTGGCGCGGCACATGTGGGTCTCCACCTTCCACTCCGCCTGCGTGCGGATCCTGCGCCGTGAGCACGCGACGCTCGGGCTGCGGTCGAACTTCTCCATCTACGATGCCGCGGACTCCCAGCGGCTCATGACGCTCGTCACCCGCCAGCTCGACCTCGACCCCAAGCGCTACCCGCCCAAGACCTTCTCCCGCAAGGTCTCCGACCTCAAGAACGAGCTCGTCGACCCGGACACCTTCGCCGCCGGCATCAGCGACGCCAACCCGTTCGACGCCGCTCTCGCGCAGGCCTACCGCGAGTACGACGCCCGGCTGCGCCAGGCGCACGCGCTCGACTTCGACGACCTCATCATGCAGACGGTCAACCTGCTCCAGGCCTTCCCGGCCGTCGCCGAGCACTACCGTCGCCGCTTCCGTCACGTCCTCGTCGACGAGTACCAGGACACCAACCACGCCCAGTACGTCCTCGTGCGCGAGCTCGCCGGGGTGTCCCAGGACTCCGCCGGTGAGGGCCTGCCGCCGGCCGAGCTCACCGTCGTCGGTGACGCCGACCAGTCGATCTACGCCTTCCGCGGCGCGACCATCCGCAACATCGTGGAGTTCGAGGCGGACTACCCGGACGCGACGACGATCCTCCTGGAGCAGAACTACCGCTCCACCCAGAACATCCTCAGCGCCGCGAACGCGGTGATCTCCCGCAACCCCAACCGGCGCGCGAAGAACCTGTGGACCGACAGCGGCGCCGGGCCGCAGGTGGTCGGGTACGTCGCGGACTCCGAGCACCAGGAGGCCCGGTTCATCGCCGAGGAGATCGACCGCCTCGGCGACTCCGAGGGCGTGCGCCCCGGCGACGTCGCCGTCTTCTACCGGACCAACGCCCAGTCCCGTGCGCTGGAGGAGGTGCTCGTCCGCAGCGGCATCCCCTACAAGGTCGTCGGCGGCACGCGCTTCTACGAGCGCAAGGAGATCAAGGACGCCCTCGCCTACCTCCGCGCCGTCGCCAACCCCGACGACGCCGTCAACCTGCGCCGCATCCTCAACGTGCCCAAGCGCGGGCTGGGGGAGCGGGCCGAGGCGATGCTCGCGGCGCACGCCGAGCGCGAGCGCATCTCCTTCGGGGCCGCGATCGAGCACGCCGCGGCGCCCGACGGCACCGCCCCCGAGGTCCTCGGGCTCGCCACCCGCGGGCGCACCCAAGTGCGGGCGTTCCACGAGCTCATGACCGGGCTGCGCGACATGCTCGCCGCGGGTGCCGGCCCCGCCGAGATCCTCGACGCCGCCCTCGACCGCTCCGGCTACCTCGCCGAGCTGCGGGCGAGCGAGGACCCGCAGGACGCCACCCGGGTGGAGAACCTCGCCGAGCTCCACGCCGTGGCCGCCGAGTTCGCCCAGAGCGACCCCGAGGGCGACCTCGGCGACTTCCTCGAGCGGGTCGCGCTCGTCGCCGACTCCGACCAGATCCCCGACGACGACGCCGCCGCCCAGGGCCAGGTCACCCTCATGACCGTCCACACCGCCAAGGGCCTGGAGTTCCCGGTCGTGTTCGTCACCGGCATGGAGGACGGCACCTTCCCCCACCAGCGGTCGCTCAGCGACGAGGAGGAGCTCGCCGAGGAGCGCCGCCTCGCCTACGTCGCCCTCACCCGGGCGCGCCGCCGGCTCTACCTCTCCCGCGCCGGGGTCCGCACGGCCTTCGGCATGCCGCAGCAGCTGCCGGCGAGCCGGTTCCTCGCCGACATCCCCGAGGAGCTGCTCGACTGGCGCCGCGCCGAGTCCTCCACCGAGTCCATCCGCGCCGGTGGCGGCGGGTGGGGCACCGGCGGCGGGGGCTGGGGCGGCAGCGGGTACGGCCGCAGCGGCCCGGTGCGCACCACCCGGCGCCGCGAGGAGCCGGCCACGCCGTCCTTCGACCCCGCACCTGCGCGCCCCGCGGGGGACATCCCCGGCTTCGACATCGGCGACAAGGTCACCCACGACTCCTACGGCCTGGGCACCGTCGTCGGCCTCGAGGGCTCCGGCTCCAGCGCCGTCGCCCAGGTGGACTTCGGCGGCGGGCAGGTCAAGCGCCTGCTCCTGCGCTACGCGCCGATCACCAAGCTCTAGCCCTGCGGCGTGCCGCGGCGCGGCTCCCACACCGCGCCGCCGGCCCGTCCTAGCCTGACTGCGACACGACTGTCGAGGAGGGCGGATGGCTCAGACCGCCGCGCCGGTACGTCCCGCGCGCCCGTCGGGTGGTGGCGCTCGCCCAGCCCCCGCGACTCCCGCCAGGGGCCACATCCAGGGCCTGGACGGGCTGCGGACGCTCGCCGTCGGTGCCGTGCTCGTCTACCACCTGCGCCCCACCTCACTGCCCGGTGGCTTCCTCGGTGTCGACGTCTTCTTCGTCATCTCCGGCTTCCTCATCACCACCCTGCTGCTGCGCGAGATCGGGGCCCGCGGGAAGGTGGACCTGCCGCAGTTCTGGCTGCGCCGCGCCCGCCGGCTGCTGCCCGCGCTCGTCACCGTCGTCCTCGTGAGCGTCACCCTCGCCGCCGTGGCGGGCGGGGACCTGCTCGTCGACGTCGGGCGCCAGGTGCTCGGGGCGCTCACCTTCTCGAGCAACTGGCTGGAGATCTCCGCCGACTCGAGCTACTTCGCCCAGACCTCACCCCAGCTCTTCCTCAACTTCTGGTCCCTCGCGGTGGAGGAGCAGTTCTACCTCCTGTGGCCGGTGCTGCTCGTCGTGCTCCTCGCGCTCACCCGCTCCGGCCGCGACCGGGTGAGGGTGGCGCTCGGCCTCGCCGCGGCCTCGGCGCTCCTCATGGCGGTCCTGTACACCCCCGGGGCCGACGCGACGCGGGTCTACTACGGGACCGACACCCACCTGTTCGGGCTCATGGTCGGCGCCGCGCTCGCCTTCGCCTGGGCCGACCCGGGCAGCCGGCTGCACTCCCCGCAGTGGCGCCGGTGGCGCCAGCCCGCGGCGCTCGCCGCCGGGACCGGGCTCGTGCTCCTCATGACCCTCCTCCAGGAGGACTCCGCACTCACCTTCCGGGGTGGCATCCTCATCGCCTCGGTCCTCACCGCGGTGCTCGTCGCCGCGCTCCTCGGCCCCGCCACCCTCTACCAGCGGCTGCTGCGCATGCCCCCGGTCGAGTGGGTCGGGCAGCGCTCCTACGGCATCTACCTGTGGCACTGGCCGGTCCTCCTCGTCCTCACCGAGCTGCTGCCGGCGACCACCTACGACTCCCCGCTGAGCTGGACCACGCGGGCGCTGGCGCTCGTCCTCACCCTCGTCCTGGCCGGCGCCTCCTACCGGTGGCTGGAGCAGCCGGTGCGCCGGCACGGGTTCACCGGCGTGTGGCGGCGGTGGCGCGCCGCGCTGCGGGGCGGGCGCCGCGCCGCCCAGGTCGTGGCGGGGGCGGCGGTGGTGCTCGTCGTCACCACGGCGGTGGCCGTGGCCACCGCCCCGACCACCTCCCTCACCCAGCAGCAGATCGAGGCGAACGAGCGGCTCGTCGCGGACTCCGCCGAGCAGGCACCGGGGCCGGAGCCGCTGCCCGCCGAGGCGGACTGGTCGGTGCCCGAGGGGCACGAGATCACCGGGTTCGGCGACTCGATCATGGTGACGAGCGCCCACGGCCTCACCTACCGGTGGCCCGACATCTCCCTGGACGCCGAGTCCAACCGCCAGTGGCCCGACGCGCTCACCGCCGTCGAGGCCGCGCTGGAGGCCGGGACCGTGCGCCGCGCCGTCGTCCTCGACTTCGGCACCAACGCGGGCGTGCGGGAGCCGGAGGTCGTGCGGGCCGTGCTCGACGCGCTCGGGCCGGAGCGGATGGTCGTCGTCGTCAACCTCTACGGCGGCTCGTACTGGGTGCCGGAGGCCAACGCGACCCTCGCCGAGATCGTCGCGGACTACCCCAACGCGATCGTCGCCGACTGGTACGCGGCGATCGACGCCGAGCCGGGCAAGCTCCAGTCCGACGGCATCCACCCCGACATCGAGGGCGGGCACCTGTACACCGACGTCGTCGCGGAGGCGTTCGTCGAGCTCTCCGAGCGGATCGGCGCCGAGCTCAGCGCGCCGCAGCGCTGAGGGCCGGGCGCCGGGCGCGGCGCCGGTACCACTGGGTGAGGAGGGCGGCGGCGAGGAGGACCTCGGCGACGTCCCCGCCGTAGTACATGAGCTGGGCGGCGGCCTCGGCCACTTCGACGGGCTGGTGGGTGCCCGGCGGCAGCTCACCGGCCCGCGCGTAGAGCGTCTTGGCCAGGACGGCGTGCGCCGCGGCGGTGAGCAGGAGGACGACGAGTCGCACCGCCGTCCCGGGCCGGCGCGGGGCCGGGTCGGGCCCGGCCAGCGCCCAGGCCAGGAGGAGCCCGGAGGCGAGCAGGTGGACGTGGACCGCGGCGTGGACGAGCGGCTGGGTGAGGCTGAGGGCGTAGAGCGGGGTGAGGTAGATGGCGAGCAGCCCGCCCGTGACGAGGAGTCCGGCGCTCACCGGGTGGGACAGGACGTGGAGGACCGGGTGGCGCAGCACGGCGGTGACCCGGCGGGCGGCGGGCGCGGGCAGCGCGGTGAGCGCGAGCGTCACCGGCGCGGCGAGGACGAGGGCGAGCGGGGCGTACATGCCCAGGAGCAGGTGGACGGCCATGTGGGCGCGCGGGTCGTGGTGCGCGGCCGCCATGAGCGGCGGCGCCAGCGCGAGGGCGATCAGCGCGCAGCCCGCGGCCCAGCTCGCCAGGCGCGCCACAGGCCAGGGCCGCCGTCGTCGTGCCCGGGACCACCCCGCGAGGTAGGCCGCGAGCAGGAGGGCCGCCGGCGCAAGCGCGAGGAGCCAGTCGGCGGGGCCGGCCTCGTGCGTCATGCCCGGGCCGGCAAGGGCCGGGGACGCCGGGCGAGCACGGCACCGGCGACGAGGAGGAGCGCCGCCGCGGCGTTCCACGCGACGTCGTAGGGGAGGAGGTCGACGTCGTAGCGAACCTGGTGCAGGCCCAGCACCTTGTGGACGACGACCCCGTCGAACAGCTGGAAGGCGCCCGCGCCCAGGAGCGCCCCGGCCCAGCCGGCCCGCGCGTCGAGCGCCCCGCGCCGCCGCAGGTCGAGGAGGAGGAAGAACCCGGCGACCACCGCGAGGAGCTCCGCGGCGTGCAGGAGGCCGTCGGACAGCAGCCCGACCGTCGTCGTCGACCGGTCGTAGAAGTGGTGCCAGGCGAGGACCTGGTGGAAGACGACCTCGTCGACCGCGGCCATGACGCCCGCCCCGACGAGCGCCGCGGCGCCCAGGGACGCGCGCCGGCCGCGGGTCGGCTGCTCGGCCATCACCCCTCCTGCCCGTGGACTGCGGCCACCACCGTAGGGTGCGGGTAGCGCGCCCGCCACGTGACGGCCCCGGAGGATGACCCATGACCGAGCTCGGCGTCGTCGTCGGCGAGGACGGCCTGGCGCGGCCCGTGTGGGCGGCGACCGACCCGCTGCTGCGCGAGTACTACGACACCGAGTGGGGCATGCCGGTTCGCGACGAGCGCGGCCTGTTCGAGCGGCTGAGCCTCGAGGCGTTCCAGTCCGGGCTCTCCTGGGCGACGATCCTGCGCAAGCGCCCCGCGTTCCGCGCAGCGTTCGCTGGCTTCGACCCCGACGCCGTCGCCGCGTTCGACGAGCGCGACGTCGACCGTCTGCTCGCCGACCCCGGGATCGTGCGCAACCGGCGCAAGGTCGAGGCGACGATCGCCAACGCGCGGGCGACCGTCGCGCTGCGCGCCGACGGCGGCCTGCCCGCCCTGGTCTGGTCCTTCAAGCCCGCCGACACGCCCCGGCCGCGGACCTACGCGGAGGTCCCGACGACGTCGCCGGAGTCGGTCGCCCTCGCCCGCGAGCTGAAGTCCCGCGGGTTCCGGCACGTCGGCCCGACGACGATGTTCGCCCTCATGGAGGCGGTGGGCATCGTGGACACCCACCTGCTCGGCAGCCACCGGCGGGGCACCTCGGGGGTCTGGGCGGACTGAGCCCGGCCGGCGGGGGAGGATAGGGGCATGACCGAGCCGAGCACGTGGGTGCAGATCACCCAGTCCAACCCCAACCACTCCCGGTGGTACATCGAGCGCTTCCGCCAGATGGCGGCCGCCGGCGCCGACCTCGTGGGGGAGGCGCGCTTCGTCGACGCGATGGTGCCGCGCGGTGCGCGGGTGCTCGACGCCGGCTGCGGCCCCGGCCGGCACGGCGGCTACCTCGCCTCCCGCGGGCACACGGTCGTCGGCGTCGACGTCGACCCCGTGCTCATCGATGCGGCGCGCGAGGACCACCCCGACGCCACATGGGTCGTCGGGGACCTCGCCGAGCTCGACCTGCCCGCGCGCGGCATCGCCGACCCGTTCGACGCGATCCTGTGCGCCGGCAACGTCATGACCTTCCTCGCCGCGAGCACGCGCCGGGAGGTGCTGCGCCGCATGGCCCGCCACCTGCACCCCGAGGGGCGCGCGGCCATCGGCTTCGGCGCCGGGCGCGGCTACGACTTCGCGGAGTTCCTCGACGACGCCCGCGCCGGCGGCCTGGAGCCCGACCTGCTCCTGTCCACCTGGGACCTGCGCCCCTACACCGAGGACTCCGGCTTCCTCGTCGCCGTCCTGCGCCGCGCCTGACCTGCCGAACAGCAGCGGCGGCGCTCCCGCACGCCCGCACTCCTTCACCTCCTCCACCGAAAGCAGCCTCGTGACCCCCACCCCCGTCCCCGTCGGCACCTCCGAGCTCACCGTCTTCCCGCTCGGCCTGGGCACCAACGTCTTCAGCGACCCGAGCGACGCGGCGCCCTTCCACGCGGTCCTCGACGGCTTCGTCGAGCGCGGCGGCAACTTCGTCGACACCGCGGACATGTACTCCTACTGGGTGCCGGGCAACACCGGCGGGGAGTCCGAGGAGATCATCGGCCGCTGGATCGGCGACCGGCGCAACCGGGACGACGTCGTCGTCGCGACGAAGGTCGCCGGCAAGCCCGACCTGCTCGGCCTGTCCCCGGCGACGGTCCGGCGCGCGGCGGAGGACTCCCTGCGTCGCCTGCGCACCGACCACATCGACCTGTACTACGCGCACTACCAGGACGACGAGACGCCCGTCGTCGAGAGCGCCGCGGCCTTCGACCGGCTCGTCACCGAGGGCAAGGTCCGTGCGGTCGGGCTGTCCAACCTCGCGCCCGAGGTCATCGACGAGTGGTTCCGGGTGTGCGCGGAGAACGGCTTCGCCGCGCCCGTCGCGCTCCAGCCGCGCTACTCCCTCGTCTCCCGGGAGTACGAGGGCGGCCTCGCCGACGCCGCCCGCCGCCACGGCATGTCGGTCTTCCCCTACCAGGTGCTCGCCGGCGGCTTCCTCACGGGGAAGTACCGCACCGAGGCCGACACCGAGGGCCGTGCGCGGGCCGGTGCGGTCAGGCGCTACCTCACCCCGCAGGGCCTGCGGGTGCTCGACGCGCTCGACGCCGTCGCCCGCGACCTCGGCACGAACCCCGCCTCCGTGGCGCTCGCCTGGGCGACGGCCGGCGGCAAGGTCACCGCCCCGCTCGCCGCCGCGACGACCCCCGCGCAGCTCGACCAGCTCTTCGCCGCCGTCTCCCTCGAGCTGCCCCCCGAGCACGTCGCCCGCCTCGACGACGTCTCCGCCACCTTCCGCTGACCTCCCCTCTCCTCTCTGGGACACCCCTCAGCGCCCGGGGACGCCCCCTGCAGCACACCCCGAGTACCGCAAAGGGGCGTCCCAGAGGTGAGGTGTGGCGGGTGCACGATCCGGTTGTCGGCGGGGCGGCGGGGGCGCCGTTCGACGTGCGCCGGGGGTGGGGCATACGGGTACAGTGTCCGGAGATGTCTTGATGTCGAGGCATTCCGAGAACGGCGATGAGAGGACTCACCTGGTGGACCTTTTCGAGTACCAGGCGCGGGACGTGTTCGAGAAGCACGGGGTACCCGTCCTGGGCGGAATCGTGGCGACCACGCCGGCGGAGGCGCGTGCTGCGGCAGAGCGACTCGGCGGCGGGACCGTCGTCGTCAAGGCTCAGGTCAAGACGGGCGGCCGAGGCAAGGCGGGCGGCGTCAAGCTCGCCCACAGCCCGGAGGAGGCCGAGGCTCGCGCGGCCGAGATCCTCGGGATGGACATCAAGGGCCACACGGTCCACCGCGTGATGATCGCCGAGGGCGCGAAGATCGCCGAGGAGTACTACTTCTCGGTCCTCCTCGACCGCTCCGAGCGCCGCTACCTGGCCATGGCCAGCGTCGAGGGCGGCATGGAGATCGAGCAGCTCGCCGTCGAGCGCCCCGAGGCGCTGGCGCGCGTGGCCGTCGACCCGGTCACCGGCATCGACGAGGCCAAGGCCCAGGAGATCGTCCAGGCCGCCGGGTTCGCCGCCGACGTGGCCGACGAGGTCGCCGACGTCATCCGCAAGCTCTGGACCGTCTACGCGAGCGAGGACGCCACGCTCGTCGAGGTCAACCCGCTCGTGCGCACCGAGGACGGCGCGATCGTCGCGCTCGACGGCAAGGTGACGCTCGACGCGAACGCCGACTTCCGCCACCCGGACCACGCGGCGCTCGAGGACAAGGAGGCCGCGGACCCGCTCGAGGCGAAGGCCAAGGCGCTCGGCCTCAACTACGTCAAGCTCGACGGCGAGGTCGGCATCATCGGCAACGGCGCGGGCCTGGTCATGAGCACCCTCGACGTCGTCGCCTACGCGGGCGAGCAGCACGGTGTCGGCCCGGCGAACTTCCTCGACATCGGTGGCGGCGCGAACGCGGAGGTCATGGCCAACGGCCTGCACGTCATCCTCGGTGACGAGCAGGTCAAGAGCGTGTTCGTCAACGTGTTCGGTGGGATCACCGCGTGCGACGAGGTCGCGGACGGCATCGTCAAGGCGCTGGAGATCCTCGGGGACGAGGCGACCAAGCCGCTCGTCGTCCGCCTGGACGGCAACAACGTGGTCGAGGGTCGCCGCATCCTCGACGAGGCCAACCACCCGCTGGTCACCATGGTGGACACGATGGACGACGCCGCGGCCAAGGCCGCCGAGCTCGCGAAGTAAGGGACGGACCAGACAATGTCGATCTTCCTCGACGCGAACTCGCGCGTCATCGTCCAGGGCATGACCGGTGCCGAGGGCCAGAAGCACACCCGCCGCATGCTCGGCGCCGGCACCCAGATCGTCGGAGGGGTCAACCCCCGCAAGGCCGGCACGAGCGTCGACTTCGACGTCACCCCGATCGGCCCGGGTGCCGAGGAGCGCGCCGCCGGCACCGTGTCCGTGCCGGTCTTCGGCACCGTCTCCGAGGCGATGGAGGCCACCGGCGCGAACGTGTCGGTCGTCTTCGTGCCCCCGGCCCACACCAAGGGTGCGGTCGTCGAGGCCGTCGACGCCGGCATGCCGCTCGTCGTCATCATCACCGAGGGTGTCCCGGTGGCCGACACCGCCGAGTTCTTCACCTACGCCCAGGAGAAGGGCGTGCGGCTCATCGGCCCGAACTGCCCCGGCATCATCAGCCCCGGGAAGTCGAACGTCGGCATCACCCCGGCGGACATCACCGGCGCCGGCCGCATCGGCCTGGTGTCGAAGTCCGGCACGCTGACCTACCAGATGATGCACGAGCTGCGCGACATCGGCTTCACCACCGCCATCGGCATCGGCGGCGACCCGGTCATCGGCACGACGCACATCGACGCCCTCGCGGCGTTCGAGGCCGACCCGGAGACCGAGCTCATCGTCATGATCGGTGAGATCGGCGGCGACGCCGAGGAGCGGGCCGCGGCGTTCATCAAGGAGAACGTCACCAAGCCCGTCGTCGGCTACGTCGCCGGGTTCACCGCGCCCGAGGGTAAGACGATGGGCCACGCCGGCGCGATCGTCTCCGGCTCCTCGGGGACCGCCGAGGCGAAGAAGGTCGCGCTCGAGGCGGCCGGCGTCAAGGTCGGCAAGACGCCGAGCGAGACGGCGCGCCTGGCCCGGGAGCTCCTCCAGGGCTGACCCGCACCACGCGACGGACGGCCCGTCGAGCCCACGGGGCTCGGCGGGCCGTCCTCGGTCTTCGACACATCGCGCGACACGCCGCCCGCCTCGCGCCGCGGCGGGGGAGGGTCGCGGACCATGGGGCTGATGACGACGACGGTTCACCCGCAGGTGGTCGGCCCTGCCCAGCGTTCCCGCCGGCTCCCCGAGGCCTGGCTGCGTGCCTCCCTCGCCGGGATCGAGGCGGCGCTCATCAGCTGGCTGCTCGTCGTCGTCCCCACCGTCGCCGCCTACGTCGCCACCGCCGCCGCGCCGCTCCTCGGCGAGGCGAGCTGGGACGACGCCGCCGTCATCGGCACCGGCCTGTGGCTCCTCGGGCACGGGGCGTCCGTCGAGCTGGGCGGCGTCGCGACCGTGTCGCTCACGCCGCTGGGCACCACCCTCGTCAGCGCCCTCCTCGTCTACGGGGGCGCCCGCCGCGCCAGGCTGCGCCGGCCCGCCACCGCCGCGTTCGCCCTCGCCGGGTACACGCTCACGGTGCTCGGCCTCTCCGCGCTCGTCCCCGGGCCGGTCGGGCGGCCGGTGGTCGCGCTGTGCGCCCTGCTCGTCGCCGGGCTCGCGCTCGCCCTCGCGCTGCGCCGGGCACGCGCCCCGCGCCCCGCGTGGTGGCTGCGGCTGCTCGACGCCCTCCCCGACGCCGTCCGCGCCGGGGTGCGCGCCGGGTGGATGACCCTCGCGGTGCTCCTCGCGCTCGCCGTGCTGGCGCTCTCGATCGCCCTCGTCCAGGGCGTGGTCACGGTGCTCGAGCTGCACGAGGCGCTCGCGCCGGGACGGATGGGCACCGTGGCGCTCGTCCTCGGCCAGCTCGCCTTCCTCCCGACGATGGTCGTGTGGGCGCTCGCCTGGATCGCCGGCCCCGGCTTCGCCGTCGGGCAGGGCACACTCTTCTCCCCGAGCGAGGTCATCACGGCCCCGCTGCCTGCCGTGCCCGCGCTCGGTGTGCTGCCCGACCCGGCCACCACCGGCCTGGGCTGGGTGGTGCTCCTGCCGGTGCTCGCGGGCGCCGGGGCGGGCTGGTGGCTGCACCGGCGCCGCTTCCAGGACACCTGGTGGCAGGCGGCGCTCAGCGGCGTCGTCACCGCGGCCACGGTCGCCGTCGTCGGCGCCCTCCTCACGGTGGCGGCCGCGGGCGGGATCGGTCCCGGCCGGCTCGCGACCGTGGGCGCCTCCGCCCCGGCGGTCGCCGGCGCGCTCGCCTGGCAGGTGCCGGCCGGCGCCGTGGTCGTGCTCCTCGTCCTGCACCCGCAGGTGCATGCCGGCGTCGCCCGCGCCTACCGCCGCATCGTGCGCCGCACGGACGACGGCGGTGCGCGCACGAACGACGACGGCGGCGCAGGCACCTCGCCCACGCCGCCGCCGGTGTCCTAGGTCAGGCCGTCTGGCCCTCGTGCTCGCCCTCGCCGATCTCCTCGACGAGCTTGGCGCAGAACGCCGGCAGGTCGTCCGGGACGCGGCTGCTCACCAGCCCGGCGTCGACGACGACCTCCTCGTCCACCCAGGTCGCCCCGGCGTTGGTGAGGTCGGTGCGCAGGCTCGGGTAGGACGTGAGCGTGCGGCCCTGGAGGACGTCGGCGTCGGTGAGGATCCAGCCGCCGTGGCAGATGACGCCCACCGGCTTGTGCTGGGCGAAGATCTCGCGCACGAAGGCCACCGCAGGCTGGTCGGTGCGCAGCGTGTCGCCGTTGACGACGCCGCCGGGCAGGACGAGCGCGTGGTACTGGTCCGGCGTGGCCTCGGCGGTCGTGAGGTCGACCTTCTGCTCGTGGCCCTTCTTGCCGGTGATCGTGCCGGCCTCGGGGGCGATGAGCACCGCCTCGGCGCCCTGGGACCTCACGGCCTCCCAGGGCACGGTGAGCTCGGAGTCCTCGAAGCCGTTCGTCGCGAGGAACGCGACCTTCTTGTTGGTCAGCTGGGCCATGGGTGTGCCTCCTGGTGTCGACGGGGGTTCGCCTCCACGCTATGAGCGATCACCCCGACGCGCTTCCCGAGAGCTTCGCTCGCTCCCGCGGCGGACTACCGGCCGAAGTTGAGGAGGTAGGTCTGCGTGCGCTGCTCGAGCTCGGAGAAGCAGGTGTCCTGCGCCTGGTGGGTGAGGGCGCGGTCGAGGCACCCGTAGAACTCGGAGTACACCGGCCAGAGGACGGCCTGCACCGAGGTGAGGAGGACCAGGCCGGCGGCGAACACGGTCCCCACGACGACGAGCACCGTCATCGACGCCCCGAGCCGGGCGCCGCGCATCCGCACGAGCGCGAGGACGCCGAGGACGACGGCCACCAGGCCGAGCACCCCGGGCACGAGCGGCAGCGGCCACGGCACCCGGACGACGGAGAGCCACAGCGCGGCCAGCAGCACGAGGGCGAACCACATGACCGTCCGGCTCGCGGCGCGTGTGCGCTGCTCGGGCCGTGCGGTGTCGAGGTCCGGGGTGGGCATGGCCCCAGTCTCCCACCCGGTCCGACTACCCTCGGCACGTGCCCACTCGAGTCGTCGTCCTCATCTCCGGCGGAGGGTCGAACCTCGCGGCCCTCCTCGACGCCGCCCGCGACCCGGACTACGGCGTAGAGGTCGTCGCCGTCGGCGCGGACCGCCACTCGGCCGCCGGCCTCGCGCTCGCGCAGGAGGCCGGGATCCCGACGTTCGTCGAGCGGCTCTCCGACCACCCCGACCGCGAGTCGTGGGACCGGGCGCTGACCGCCGCGGTCGCGGCCGCCGAGCCGGACCTCGTCGTCTCGGCCGGCTTCCTCAAGCTGTGCGGGCCTCACTTCCTCGAGCGGTTCGGCGGGCGGTACGTCAACACGCACAACTCCCTGCTGCCGGCGTTTGCCGGGGTCAACGGCCCGCGTGACGCGCTGGAGTACGGCGTCAAGCTCGCCGGGGCCACCCTCTTCGTCGTCGACGAGGGCGTGGACACCGGCGCGATCATCGCCCAGGTGGCCGTCCCGGTCCACGACGACGACACGGTCGACACGCTCACCGAGCGGATCAAGGTCGCCGAGCGCGCCCAGCTCGTCGAGCAGGTCGGGCGCCTCGCGCGCCTGCCGTGGCGCGTCGAGGGACGCCGCGTCGTCGTCGGCTGAGCGGGCGCGCCGCCCGGGGGAGGGGCCGGGGTACACTCGCCGCGGCCGTGACTGGCGCAACCGAGGTGGAGCGACACCACCGGGGAGCGGCCGGAAGTCCCCTGCAAGGGCACCGCACGCCTGGGTGCCCGGGTCCGTACCGACGCACCCAGGAGTGACCCCGTGACCGACACGCTTCCCGTCCGCCGTGCCCTCGTCTCCGTCTACGACAAGACGGGCCTGGAGGACCTCGCCCGCGCCCTGCACGAGGCAGGGGTCGAGCTCGTCTCGACCGGGTCCACCGCCCGCACCATCGCCGCCGCCGGTGTCCCGGTGACGCCGGTCGAGGACGTCACCGGCTTCCCCGAGTGCCTCGACGGTCGGGTCAAGACCCTCCACCCGCTGGTCCACGCCGGGATCCTCGCCGACCGCCGCAAGGAGTCCCACCGCGACCAGCTCGCCGACCTCGGCGTCGCGCCCTTCGACCTCGTCGTCGTCAACCTCTACCCCTTCGCCGACACCGTCGCCTCGGGCGCGGGGCCGGAGGAGTGCGTCGAGCAGATCGACATCGGCGGGCCGACCATGGTCCGCGCCGCGGCGAAGAACCACGCGAACGTCGCCGTCGTCGTCGACCCGGCCGCCTACCCCGAGGTGCTCGCGGCGCTCGCGGCGGGCGGCTTCACCCTCGCCGAGCGGCAGCGGCTCGCCGCCGCGGCGTTCCGGCACACCGCCGACTACGACGTCGCCGTCGCCTCCTGGCTCGGCAGCGTCGTCGCGCCCGACGACGACAGCGGCTTCCCGGCGTGGGTCGGGGCGACGTGGCAGCGCGCCGACGTCCTGCGCTACGGCGAGAACCCGCACCAGGGCGCGGCGCTGTACCGCTCCGGGGCGCCCGGGCTGGCGGGTGCGCAGCAGCTGCACGGCAAGGCGATGAGCTACAACAACTACGTCGACGCCGACGCCGCGTGGCGCGCCGCGCACGACCACGCCGACCCTGCCGTCGCGATCATCAAGCACGCCAACCCGTGCGGCATCGCCGCCGGCGCGACGATCGCCGCCGCGCACGCCGCCGCCCACGCCTGCGACCCGGTCTCCGCCTTCGGCGGGGTCATCGCCGCCAACCGGACGGTGACCGCGGAGGCGGCCGCGCAGATCGCGCAGGTCTTCACCGAGGTCGTCGTGGCGCCCGGCTTCGAGCCGCAGGCGCTGGAGATCCTCACCGCGAAGAAGAACATCCGGCTGCTCGTCGTCCCCGAGGCGGCGCGTCCGGAGGTCGAGCTGCGCCCGATCAGCGGCGGGCTGCTCGTCCAGACCGCCGACCGCGTCGACGCCCCCGGGGACGACCCCTCGGGCTGGACGCTCGTGGCCGGTGAGCCGGCCGACCCCGCGACCCTCGCCGACCTCGAGTTCGCGTGGCGCTCGGTGCGCGCCGTGCGCTCCAACGCCATCCTCCTCGCCGCCGGCCGCGCGAGCGTCGGGGTGGGGATGGGGCAGGTCAACCGGGTCGACTCGTGCCGCCTCGCCGTCTCCCGCGCGAACACGCTGGGCGAGGGCCAGGAGCGGGCGCGCGGCGCGGTCGCCGCGTCCGACGCGTTCTTCCCGTTCGCCGACGGGCTTCAGGTCCTGCTCGACGCCGGCGTGCGCGCCGTCGTCCAGCCCGGCGGGTCGGTGCGCGACGAGGAGGTCGTCGCCGCAGCGCAGGCCGCCGGCGTGACGATGTACCTCACCGGCACGCGCCACTTCGCCCACTGAGCGGGGCGTCCGGCTCCGCTCAGCGCAGGGCGCCGCGGAGCCGGACGTCGGGGTCGGTGGCCGCGGCGACGTCGAGCACCGGGTGCTCCGGCCCGGACAGCGCCTTGCGCAGCGGGCCGACGTCGCGCGGCCGGTCGACCGTGAACGCGGCGTGCAGCCGGGGCGCGCCGTCGGCGCCGGGCAGGACGTACAGCGCCGTCCATGGCCCAGCACCCGGCTCACCGCGCAGGACGACCTCCGCGCCCGGCGGGACGTGCCCGACGACGGTGAGCTCGTGGCCGAGCTGGGTGGAGAAGACGTAGGGGGCCGGGTCGGGCACCGGGTCGGGGCACTGGCCGAGGAGGTCAGCGACGAGCGCGGCCGGGTGGCTGAGCGCGCCGTCCCAGTGCGCGCCGGGCACGAGGCCGTCGCGCGGGGAGAGCCGGTCGGAGCAGTCGCCCACGGCCCGCACCGACGTCGGCCCGTCGACCACGCGGCCGGTGAGCCCCACCGGCACCGCGCCCCGCGCCGTCAGCGGCAGGGTCCCGGCGAGCCACGCGGTGTGCGGGCGCACCCCGACCGCCGCGACGACGACGTCGGCCTCCAGCCGCGTCCCGTCCGCGAGCTCGACGCCGTGGGCGTCGGCCGTGGTCACGGTGACGCCGCAGCGCAGCTCGATCCCGTGCTCGGCGTACCACGGCGCGAGCAGGCCCCCGACGTGCGGGCCGAGCACGCGGCCCAGCGGCGCAGGGCCGCCCTCGAGCACGGTGACGCGCACCCCGTGCCCGGCGGCCACCGTGGCCAGCTCCGCGCCGATCCACCCGGCGCCGACGACGACGAGGTGCGCGCCCGGGCGCAGGGCCGCGCGCAGCCGGGCGGCGTCGTCGAGGTCGTGGAGGGTGAGGACGCCGTGCCAGCCGGGCAGGACCACGGGCGCGGAGCCGGTGGCGAGGACGACCGCGTCGGTGGCCAGCTCACGCTCCCCGTCCCGGTCGACGAGGCTGAGGACGGCGCCGTCGTCGTCCGCCGCGAGGGCCAGTGCCCGGGTGCCGGTCAGGAGGACGTCGGCGAGCTCGGTGAGGTCGCCGTAACCCTCGTCGGCGAGCCGGACGGGCTCGGGGCGGGAGAGCAGCTCCTTGCTCAGCGGGGGCCGGTCGTAGGGCTCGTGCTCCTCCGCGCCGACGACGGTGAGCTCACCGGTGAAGCCCTGCGCCCGCAGCTCTGCGGCGGTGCGCAGGCCTGCGAGGCCGGTGCCGAGGATCGTGACGAGCGAGGGCAGCGGGGTGGGGTGGGGGCGCACGGTCACACCGTAGCGGCGCCGGCGCACGGTAACCTCGCGGGCATGGACCAGACCCACCGCCGCGGCACCGCCGTGCTGTGGCTCGTCGTCGTGGGGGTCGCGACGTCCTCGCTGGCAGCGGTCCTGATCGACGTGCCGACCGCGACGCTCGTGCTCGCCGCGCTGTGCGCCGTCCTCGCCGTCGTCCGCTGGACAGCCCGTCGCCCGCCGGAGACCTTCCGGGCGCGCTCCACCCCCTTCGACGTCACCGTGCTCGTCGTCGCGGCGGTCGCGCTCGCCGTCCTCTCCCCGGCCGGCAACCTCGTCTGACCGGTCGCCGGTGCGCGGGCCCGGGGCCCCGGGGAGGATGAGCCCATGAACGACCTCGTCGTCGACATCGCCCTCGTCCTCCTGTTCATCCTCGTCGGTGGGGTCTTCGCCGCCTCCGAGATCGCCCTCGTCTCGCTGCGCGACAGCCAGGTGCGCGCCCTCGCCGAGAAGGGCGGGGCCGGCGCGCGGGTCGCCCGGCTCACGGGGAGCTCCAACCGCTTCCTGTCCTCGGTGCAGATCGGCGTCACGCTCGCCGGGTTCTTCTCCGCCTCGTTCGGCGCGGCGCAGATCGCCCCGCAGGTCTCCCCGGCGCTCGAGTCGCTGGGCATGTCCTCGGGCGCGGCGAGCACGGTGGCCTTCGTCGGGACGACGGTGGTCATCTCCTACCTCTCGCTCGTCTTCGGCGAGCTCGTGCCCAAGCGGCTGGCGATGCAGAGCGCCGAGCGCTTCTCCCTGGCGGTGGCCACCCCGCTGGACTGGATCGCGACGATCATGCGGCCGGTCATCTGGTTCCTCGGCGCCTCGACGGACCTCGTCATGCGGCTGCTCGGGCGCGACCCCACGGCCCAGCGCGAGGAGATCGGCCCCGAGGAGCTGCGCTCGATGGTCGCCGAGCACGAGGCGATCGGGGCGGTCGAGCGCGAGATGGTCGTGGACCTGCTCACCGTCGGCGACCGCGGCGTGGAGGAGATCATGACCCCGCGCACCGAGGTGTCCTTCCTCGACGCCGACCTGCCGGTCGACGAGGCGCAGGCGCGGGTGGCCACCCTCGAGCACTCGCGCTACCCGGTCCGCGGGCGCAACGACGACGACATCCTCGGCTTCGTCCACGTCCGCGACCTCATCAGCCCGCGCCCCGGCGTGCGCGTCATCGGGGACCTCGTGCGCCAGGTGCCGTTCTTCCCCACGGGCAAGCGGGTGCTCGCCGCGCTCACCGACATGCGCTCCCTCGGCGCGCACATCGCCGTCGTCGTCGACGAGTACGGGGGCACCGACGGCATCGTCACCCTGGAGGACGTCGTCGAGGAGTTCGTCGGGGAGATCCACGACGAGTACGACAGGCCCGAGCCGGGCGTCCAGGTCCACGGCGCCGTCGAGGACGTCGCCGGGCTCATGGGCCGCTCCGAGGTCGCCAAGGTGCTCGACCGTGAGCTGCCGGAGGGACCCTTCGACACCCTCGCCGGGTTCGTCGTCACGCGCCTGGGCCGGATGCCGGCGGTGGGGGACACGGTGACGTGGGACGGTCTCGTCCTCGAGGTGGCCGCGCTCGACGGCCGCCGGATCGACCGCATCGCCGTGCGTGAGGTCGACGAGGAGGTGCACGGCGTCGCGGGGGCCGACCCGGGCGTCGCCGGACCGCACCCCTGATCGTCCCCGTCTGTGACTGCCGATTTATCTCGATGTCGAGTAATCTGGCTGCGGTGCCGAGACCGCGGCGCCAATGACGGCGAGCACACCCCGCGCGGGTGGTCAGGAGATACCCACGAACATGGCGAAGATCAAGGTCGAGAACCCGGTCGTCGAGCTCGACGGCGACGAGATGACGCGGATCATCTGGCAGTTCATCAAGGACCGCCTCATCCACCCGTACCTCGACGTCGACCTCAAGTACTACGACCTGGGCATCCAGCACCGCGACGCCACCGACGACCAGGTGACCGTCGACGCCGCCCACGCGATCCAGAAGTACGGCGTGGGCGTCAAGTGCGCGACCATCACCCCCGACGAGGCGCGCGTCGAGGAGTTCGGCCTGAAGAACATGTGGCGCTCCCCGAACGGGACGATCCGCAACATCCTCGGCGGCGTCATCTTCCGTGAGCCGATCATCATCGACAACATCCCGCGCCTCGTGCCGACGTGGACCAAGCCGATCATCATCGGTCGCCACGCCCACGGCGACCAGTACAAGTCGCAGAACTTCAAGGTCCCCGGCCCGGGCACCGTGACGATCACCTACACCCCCGACGACGGCAGCCAGCCCCTCGAGCTCGAGGTCGCCAAGTTCGGCGAGGACGGCGGCGTCGCGATGGGGATGTACAACTACAACAAGTCGATCGCCGACTTCGCGCGCGCCTCCTTCTCCTACGGCCTGCAGCGCGGCTTCCCGGTCTACATGTCGACCAAGAACACGATCCTCAAGGCCTACGACGGCGCCTTCAAGGACATCTTCGCCGAGATCTTCGAGACGGAGTTCAAGGAGCAGTTCGACGCCGCGGGCCTCACCTACGAGCACCGCCTCATCGACGACATGGTCGCCGCGGCCATGAAGTGGGAGGGCGGCTACGTCTGGGCCTGCAAGAACTACGACGGCGACGTCCAGTCCGACACCGTCGCCCAGGGCTTCGGCTCCCTCGGCCTCATGACCTCCGTGCTCATGACGCCGGACGGCCGCACGGTCGAGGCCGAGGCCGCGCACGGCACCGTGACCCGCCACTACCGCCAGCACCAGGCCGGCAACCCGACCTCGACGAACCCGATCGCCTCGATCTTCGCGTGGACCCGGGGCCTTGCCCACCGCGGCAAGCTCGACAACACCCCCGAGGTCACCGCCTTCGCCCAGTCCCTCGAGGACGTCGTCATCAAGACCGTCGAGTCCGGGAAGATGACGAAGGACCTGGCCCTGCTCGTCGGCAAGGACCAGGAGTGGCAGACCACCGAGGGCTTCCTCGCCTCGATCGACGAGAACCTCGCCACCCGCCTCGGCTGACCCGCCGCTTCGAAGGAGAACGCGCATGACCACCCCCGTCAACGTCACCGTCACGGGCGCCGCCGGCCAGATCGGCTACGCCCTGCTCTTCCGCATCGCCTCCGGCCAGCTCCTCGGGCCCGACGTGCCCGTCCGGCTGCGCCTCCTGGAGATCCCGCAGGCGGTCAAGGCCGCCGAGGGCACCGCGATGGAGCTCGACGACTGCGCCTTTCCGCTGCTCGCCGGGATCGACATCCTCGACACCCCGCGGGCCGGGTTCGACGGTGCGAACATCGCGCTGCTGGTCGGCGCCCGCCCGCGCTCGGCCGGCATGGAGCGCGGTGACCTCCTCGAGGCCAACGGCGGGATCTTCGGCCCGCAGGGCAAGGCGATCAACGACCACGCGGCGTCCGACATCCGCGTGCTCGTCGTCGGCAACCCGGCCAACACCAACGCGCTCATCGCCCAGCAGCACGCGCCGGACGTCCCGGCCGACCGCTTCAACGCGATGACCCGCCTGGACCACAACCGGGCGCTCAGCCAGCTCGCGCAGAAGACCGGGACCCCGGTGAGCCAGATCGAGAACCTCACGATCTGGGGCAACCACTCGGCCACCCAGTACCCGGACGTCTTCCACGCCACCGTGGCCGGCCGTCCGGCGAGCGAGCTCGTCGACGAGGCCTGGCTGGCCGAGGACTTCATCCCGACCGTGGCCAAGCGCGGCGCCGCCATCATCGACGCCCGTGGGGCGTCCTCGGCGGCGTCCGCGGCCAACGCTGCCGTCGACCACGTCCGCGACTGGGTGGCCGGCACCGGCAGCTCGTGGACCTCGGCGGCCATCCCGTCCGACGGCTCCTACGGCGTGCCCGAGGGCCTCATCTCCTCCTTCCCCGTGCGCTCGGCGAACGGTGGGTGGGAGATCGTCCAGGGCCTGGAGGTCAACGACTTCTCCCGGGCGCGCATCGACGCGTCCGTGGAGGAGCTCGCCGGCGAGCGTGACGCCGTGCGGGAGCTCGGCCTCATCTGAGCCACCCCGGAGCCGGGCCGTCCGCGTCGCACAGCGCGTGGACGGCCCGGCTCC
>NZ_VDFS01000014.1:64184-79416 GCF_006151955.1 Georgenia sp. 311
AGCCTCCTCCCGTCGGCCGCTGCGGGCCGGCCCACGAGCCGACAGGAGCACCGCCATGCCCGTCCACGGGACGTTGTTCACCGACTTCCGGGAGACGACCGCCCCGGACCCGTTCACCCTCCAGAACAAGAAGCTCCTCAAGGTGCAGATGGGCTTCGGGCCGGTGTGGGCCAAGACCGGCTCGATGGTCGCCTACCAGGGTGACGTGCGCTTCCAGAACAAGGGCTCCGGCGGCCTGGGCCGCATGGTGAAGTCGGCGGTGACCGGCGAGGGCGTGAGCATGATGGAGTGCACGGGGCAGGGGGAGCTCTTCCTCGCCGACGGCGCCGCCGACGTCCAGCTCCTCTACCTCGAGAACGACCAGCTCTCGGTCAACGGCGCCAGCATCCTCGCGTTCTCCTCCTCGATCGAGTGGGACATCCAGCGGATCCAGGCCCGCGGCGCCGCGATGACCGGAGGCCTGTACAACGTCTCGCTGCGCGGCACGGGCTACGTCGCCGTGACGACGCAGGGCGAGCCCGTGGCGCTCGACGTCGCGAGCGCCCCGACCTGCGCCGACGCCCAGGCGGTGGTGCTGTGGACCTCGGGCGTGCGGATGGACGTGCGGATCGACACCGGCGGCCTGAAGTCCCTCGTCCGGGGCGGGACGGGGGAGACCTTCCAGATGGCCTTCGGCGGTCAGGGCTACGTGCTCGTCCAGCCGAGCGAGACGGTGGTCACCGGCGGGCACCAGGAGAACCGGACGAAGAGCAGCGGCGGGGGCCTCACCAGCCTCTTCGGCGACTGACCCCCACTCCCACCACCGCCACCCACTCCCGCGAGAGCCGACTTCCGCGCGAGAGCCGAGTTGCGCGCGAGAGCCGACTTGCGCGCGACAGCCGACTTCCGCGCGGGAGCCGACTTGCGCGCGACAGCGGACTTTCGCGCGAGAGCCGACTTGCGCGCGACAGCCGACTTTCGCGCGAGAGCCGAGTTCCGCGCGAGAGCCGAGTTCCGCGCGAGAGCCGAGTTCCGCGCGCCCGGCCGGGCGTTCCCGCGCGACCACCTGCCGTGAAATCTGCCGTAAGCGTTGCACAGTTGTTTCAGGCGCGGCTACGCTGCGGGCACCCCACTGCTGGAGACGAAGGAGTCCCATGTCCGCGAGATCCGCTGCCGTCGCCACACTCGCTACCGCGAGCTTGTTGGCCTCGGGGCTCGCCGCTCTCACCATCCCGGCCGCGGCCGAGGACGCACTCGTCGTCATCGCCGGGGACCTGCAGTCGGAGCTCGGCTGCCCCGCCGACTGGGCTCCCGACTGTGCCGACACCGCCCTCGCGCCCACCGGCGAGGCCGGTCGCTACTCGGCGGACCTCACCGTCCCGGCCGGGAGCTGGGAGTACAAGGTCGCCGTCGGCGGCTCGTGGGACGAGGCGTACGGCGTCGACGGCGGGGAGACGAACTACGCCCTGCGTCTGGCCGGCGAGACGGACCTGCGCCTCACCTTCGACCACACCGAGGGTCTCCTCTCCCTCGAGGTCCTCGACCTGGACGAGGGCTACACCGAGGCCGACGCCGCCCTCGTCGCGGAGCCGGTGCGTCAGCCCGGCGCCGACGAGCAGTTCTACTTCGTCATGACCGACCGGTTCGCCGACGGCGACCCGGCCAACAACACCGGCGGCATCGCGGGCAGCCGCCTCGACCACGGCTTCGACCCCGCCGACAAGGGCTTCTACCACGGTGGTGACCTCGCCGGCCTCCACGAGAACCTCGACTACATCGAGGGCCTGGGGACGACGGCGATCTGGCTCACGCCGTCGTTCAAGAACAACCCGGTGCAGGGCGAGGGTGCCGACGCCTCGGCCGGCTACCACGGCTACTGGATCACCGACTTCACCCAGATCGACCCGCACCTCGGCACGAACGCCGAGCTCGAGGCGCTCATCGCCGACGCGCACGCCCGCGGCATCAAGGTGTACTTCGACATCATCACCAACCACACCGCCGACATCATCGACTACGCCGAGGGGCAGTACTCCTACGTCGACATGGCGACCTCCCCCTACCGGGACGCCGCCGGCGAGGCGTTCGACCCGGGCGACCACGCGGGGACCGGCACCTTCCCGGCGCTCGACGCCGCGACCTCCTTCCCCTACACCCCGGTGGTCGACCCGGCGCAGGCCGACGTCAAGGTCCCGGCGTGGCTCAACGACGTCACGCTCTACCACAACCGCGGTGACTCGACGTGGTCCGGGGAGTCGGTGACCTACGGCGACTTCGTCGGGCTCGACGACCTCATGACCGAGCACCCCACGGTCGTCGAGGGCTTCGTCGAGGTGTACCAGGACTGGGTCGACCTCGGCATCGACGGCTTCCGCATCGACACCGCCAAGCACGTGAACATCGAGTTCTGGGAGGAGTGGACCACCGAGGTCCTCGACTACGCCCGCGCCCAGGGCAGGGACGAGTTCTTCATGTTCGGCGAGGTCTACGACGCCGACGCGCGCCTGCTCTCCCCGTACGTGCGCGACACCGACATGAACGGCGTGCTCGACTTCGCCTACCAGTCCGCCGCCGTCAACTACGCCAAGGGGCTCACCCCCGCCGGCCTGTCGAGCCTGTTCGCCGCCGACGCGTACTACACGACTCCGACGACGAGCGCCCACGACCTGCCGACCTTCCTCGGCAACCACGACATGGGCCGCGTCGGCTACTTCCTCCAGGGCTCCGGCGACGAGCTCGACCGCTCGCTGCTCGCCCACTCCCTCATGTACCTCACCCGCGGCCAGCCGGTCGTCTACTACGGCGACGAGCAGGGCTTCGTCGGCCAGGGCGGCGACAAGGACTCCCGCCAGTCGCTGTTCGCCAGCCAGGTACAGCAGTACCAGGACGAGCGGACGCTCCACGGCTACCCGATCGGGGCCGAGGACCGCTTCGCCACCGACGTCCCGCTCTACGCGCACATCTCCGACCTCGCCGAGCTGCGCTCGGCCACCCCGGCGCTCGCCACCGGCGCGCAGGTCGAGCTGCACGCGGCCGACGGCGTCTACGCCTTCGCCCGCGTGGACCGCACGGAGAAGGTCGAGCACGTCGTCGCCCTCAACAACCAGGCGACGGACGCGACCGTCACCTTCACCACCCTCACCCCGGGCGCCGGCTACACCTCGCTGTACGGCGGGCACGGCCCCGTGACGGCGGACGAGACCGGCGCCGTGACGCTCACCGTGCCCGCGCTCGACGCCGTCGTCCTCGTCGCCGACGCGACGGTCGGTGCACCCGCCGAGCCCGGGACGATGACGCTCACGCCCGCCCAGGGCGGACGCCTCGACGGCGTCGCGCCGGTCACCGCGGACGTCGCCGACGACGTGTGGGCCGAGACCTCCTTCGCCTACCGGCTCGTCGGCAGCGAGGACTGGACGCCGCTCGGCACCGCCGAGGGCGACGCCCCGCGCGTCTTCCACGACGTCACGGACCTGCCGACCGGCACGCTCGTGGAGTACCGCGCGGTGTCGGTCGACGCCGCCGGCCACCGGGTCGCCGCCTCGACGGTCGGGTCCGTGGGCCAGGCCGTCGACGGCACGACAGGTCCCGAGGCGCCGCCCAGCGACCTCGTCACCGTCCCCGGCAGCCACAACGCCGCGATGGGGTGCCCGGGCGACTGGCAGCCCGACTGCGCCGCCGCCGCGCTCACGCTCGGTCCGGACGGCGTCTACACCGGCACCTTCGACATCCCGGCCGGTAGCTACGAGTACAAGGTCGCCGTCGGCGGCTCGTGGGAGGTCAACTACGGCGTGGGCGGCGTGCCCGGGGGCGACAACGCCACCTACACCCACGCCGGCGGCCCGGTCACCTTCGTCTACGACCCGGTGAGCCACTACTTCTCGAGCACCGCCGACGGGCCGATCATCACCCTGCCGGGCAGCTTCCAGAGCCAGGTCGGCTGCCCCGCCGACTGGCAGCCCGAGTGCCTCGCGACGTGGATGACCGACCCCGACGGCGACGGCACCTACGAGTGGTCGACCACCGACCTGGCCACCGGCAGCTACGAGGTCAAGGTCGCGCACGGGCGCACCTGGTCGGAGAACTACGGCGTGGGCGGCGTGCTCGACGGGGCGAACATCCCGTTCAGCGCCGCGGCCGGCAAGCTCGTCTCGTTCAGCTACGACGTCGCGACGCACGTCCTCACCATCACCGTCGAGGACCCGCCGCTGGCCGGGACCGGCCAGCTCGCCGCCCACTGGCTCGACGAGACGACCATCGCCTGGCCCACCTCGCTGCTCCCGGCCGGGACAGACCCCGCCGAGCTCGAGTGGTCGCTCCACCACGCCGCCGCGGGCGGCCTGGAGGTCGTCGACGGCGCGGTCACCGGGGCCGACGGCTCCGCCCCGCTCACCCTCGTGGGGGAGGGTCTGCCCGACGCGCTGGCCGAGCGGTTCCCGCACCTCGCCGGGCACCTCGCCCTCCGGGTCGAAGGTCTCACCACCGAGCAGGTCGAGCAGGTCCTCACCGGCCAGGTGCAGGTCCTGCAGACCGAGGGCGTCGTCACCAGCGCGTTCACCGGCGTCCAGGTCCCCGGCGTGCTCGACGACCTCTACGCCGACGCCGCCGCGGGCCGCACCCTCGGGGTGGACTGGTCCGACGACGGCGTTCCGACCCTCGCGCTGTGGGCGCCGACCGCCCAGGACGTCGAGCTCCAGCTGTGGACCGAGCCCGCGGGGACGTCCGCCGCCGCCGGCGACCCCGAGGTCCTGCCGATGACCCGCGAGGACGACGGCACGTGGACCGTCACCGGCGAGCCCGGCTGGGAGGACGCCGCCTACCGCTTCGCCGTCACCGTCTACGCGCCCGCCGCCGGGGAGGTCGTGACCAACGAGGTCACCGACCCGTACGCCGTCGGGCTCACCGAGAACTCCACCCACTCGGTGCTCGTCGACCTCGACGACCCGCGCTGGGCGCCGGAGCTGTGGACCGGCACCCCGCGGCCCGTCGTCGAGCGCCCGGTCGACCGGACGATCTACGAGCTCCACGTGCGGGACTTCTCGATCACCGACGAGACCGTCCCGCAGGAGCTGCGCGGCACCTACCGCGCCTTCACCCAGCCCGAGACCGCGGGCATGCAGCACCTGCGGGCGCTGGCCGAGGCGGGCATGAACACCGTCCACCTCCTGCCGACCTTCGACATCGCGACGATCGAGGAGGACCCGGCGGCGCGCACCGAGCCGGTCGTGCCCGACGCCGGGCCGGCCTCGCCGGACCAGCAGGCGGCCCTCTCCGCGGCGCGCGACCTCGACGGGTTCAACTGGGGCTACGACCCGTGGCACTTCTCCACCCCGGAGGGCTCCTACGCCACCGAGCGCGACGGCGGGAACCGCACCGCGGAGTTCCGCGCCATGGTGGGCGGCCTGCACGACGCCGGCCTCCAGGTCGTCGTCGACAAGGTCTACAACCACACGAACTCCTCCGGTCAGGACGAGCAGTCCGTCCTCGACCGAGTGGTACCCGGGTACTACCACCGGCTCAACGCCGTCGGGAACGTCGAGACCTCGACCTGCTGCCAGAACGTCGCCACCGAGCACGAGATGGCGGAGAAGCTCATGGTCGACTCCGTGCTCACCTGGGCACGGGACTACGGCGTCGACGGGTTCCGCTTCGACCTCATGGGCCACCACTCGCGCGACAACATGCTCGCCGTCCGCGACGCGCTCGACTCGCTGACCCTCGAGGACGACGGCGTGGACGGGGAGTCGATCTACGTCTACGGCGAGGGCTGGGACTTCGGTGAGGTCGCCGGGAACGCCCGCTTCGAGCAGGCCACCCAGGGCCAGCTCGGGGGCACCGGCATCGGGACGTTCTCCGACCGGCTGCGCGACGCCGTGCGCGGCGGCGGGCCCTTCGACGAGGACCAGCGCACCGTCCAGGGCTTCGGCTCCGGGTCCTTCACCGACCCCAACGCCGTCGCCGAGGGCACGCCGGAGGAGCAGGCCGCGCGCCTGGCCCACCAGACCGACCTCGTGCGGCTCGGGCTGGCCGGCAACCTCGCCGACTACTCCTTCCTCACCTCCGCCGGTGAGGAGCAGACCGGCGCCGAGCTCGACTACAACGGCCAGCCCGCGGGCTACGCCACGCAGCCGGACGAGGTCGTCACCTACGTCGACGCGCACGACAACGAGACGCTGTTCGACAACCTCGTGCTCAAGCTCCCGGTCGCCACGTCGATGGCGGACCGGGTGCGGATGAACACGCTGTCGCTCGCGACGACGGCACTGTCCCAGACGCCGTCGTTCTGGCACGCAGGTACCGATCTGCTCCGGTCGAAGTCGCTGGACCGCAACAGCTACAACTCCGGGGACCACTTCAACCGGGTCGACTGGTCGATGCAGACGAACAACTTCGGCGTCGGCCTGCCGCCGGCGGACGACAACGGCGAGGCGTGGGACGTCATGGCGCCGCTGCTCGCCGACCCGGCGCTGCGCCCGGCACCGACGGACATCGAGCAGTCCGCGGCGATGGCCCAGGACCTCCTCGAGCTGCGCTTCTCCACCGACCTGTTCCGCCTCGGCTCGGCCGAGCTCATCCACGAGAAGGTGACCTTCCCCGGGTCGGGCCCGGACGCGACGCCCGGACTGCTCGTCATGGCGGTCGACGACACCGCCGGCGCGCAGGACGTCGACCCGGCGCTCGACGCCGTCCTCACGGTCTTCAACGCCTCCCCGGAGCCCGTGACCGAGCAGGTCGACGGGTTCGCCGGGCGGGAGCTCGCGCTCTCGCCGGTGCAGGTCGAGGGCGCCGACGACGTCGTGCGCACGACGACGTGGGACGCCGCGAGCGGGACGGTGACCGTGCCGGCCCGGACCGTCGCCGTGCTCGTCGAGCCGCAGGAGCAGGTCGAGCCGACGCCCGGTGACCCGGGTGACCCGGGTGACCCGGGTGACCCGACCGACCCGCCGGCGGACGGCGGTGACCCGACCGATGACCCGACCGGTGGTCCGGGCGACGGCGGTCCGGGCGACGGCGGTCCCGGCAGCGGGTCCGACGGGGCGGACCGTCCCGGTGCCGGGCAGGGGCCGGGGGCGCTGCCCCGGACCGGCGTGAGCGTCGCGGTCCCGGTCGCGGTCGCGATGCTCCTCCTGCTCGCCGGTGCGGTGCTCGTCACCCGCCGCCGCCTGCTCGGCTGACGCCCACGCGAGGACGGTCCCGCCGCTCACCCGGCGGGGCCGTCCTCGCGGCGCGTCCGCGCCGGTGGACGGGTCGGACCGGGCGCCGCGGTTGGGCTAGCCTCGGGCGGGTGAACACCGACGGCGACCTCCACCTCGTCCTGTCCCTCTCGTGCCCCGACCGGCCCGGCATCGTCAGTGCCGTCGCCGGGCTCCTCGCCGAGCACGGCGGGAACATCACCGAGTCCCAGCAGTTCGGTGACCCGTCGACCGGGCTGTTCTTCATGCGCGTCCAGGTGCAGACCGCAGCGCCGCGCGACGCGCTCGAGCAGGCCCTCGGCGAGCTCGCCGCCCGCTTCGACATGGAGTGGAAGCTCGACGTCGTCGGTCGTCCCATGCGCACGCTCATCCTCGTGTCCAAGGCCGGGCACTGCCTCAGCGACCTCGCCTACCGCCAGCGGGGGGAGCGGCTGCCGATCGACGTCGTCGGCGTCGTGTCCAACCACACGGTGCTCGAGGACCTCGCGAGGTTCTACGGCTACCCCTTCCACCACGTCCCGGTGACCAGGGAGACCAAGGCGGCCGCCGAGGCGCGTCTGCTCGAGCTCGTCGAGCAGTACGACGTCGAGCTCGTCGTCCTCGCCCGCTACATGCAGGTGCTCTCCGACGACCTGTGCCGCCGCCTCGAGGGCCGGGTCATCAACATCCACCACTCCTTCCTGCCGAGCTTCAAGGGCGCACGTCCCTACGCCCAGGCGCACGACCGCGGCGTCAAGCTCATCGGCGCGACGGCTCACTACGTGACGGCGGACCTCGACGAGGGGCCGATCATCGAGCAGGACGTCGAGCGGGTGGACCACAGCGACGACGAGCAGGAGATGGTCGCCCTCGGTGAGGACGTCGAGCGCCGCGTGCTCGCGCGCGCCGTGCGCTGGCACGCCGAGCACCGCGTCCTGCGCGACGGCGGCCGCACCGTCGTCTTCCGCTGACGAGCCGCACTCCACCGCACCGCCCCGCACCGCACCGCACCCACCCCAGCGCCCCCGCACGCCCGCACCCCAACCCCCCCTCGCCGAGAGCGGAGTTCCGCCCGAGAGCCGACTTTGTCGCGAGAGTGGAGTTCCGTGCGAGAGCGGAGTTTGTCGCGAGAGCGGAGTTCCGAGCGAGAGCGGAGTTCCGAGCATGGCTCGGCCGAAGTCGCACACAACCGTCGCCGGTCGTCCGAAACATCAGCGGGACGGTGATCGAGATGTGCGACTTCGGCATGCGCCGGACCGGATCCCGACTGCCGCGCACGGAAGTCGGCTCTCGTGCGGAAGTCGGCTCTCGTGCGGAAGTCGGCTGTCGTGCGGAAGTCGGCTGTCGTGCGGAAGTCGGCTGTCGTGCGGAAGTCGGCTGTCGCGCGGAAGTCGGCTGTCGCGGGGGACAGGACGGGGAAAGACAGGGGCGAACCGCCGGTGGACGTGGGCGCGGGGGGAGGGGCGTGGATGACAGGATGGCCACATGGACGACGTTCGCATCGATGTGGTCGACGACGACGCCGCCGGTGAGCTGCTCACGGTGCGCCGTGCGGCCTTCGTCACCGAGGCCCAGCTCTACGGCGACCCCAACATCCCCGCCCTCACCCAGACGCTCCCGGAGCTGCGCGCCGACCTCGCGCGGGCCGATGTCGTCACCCTCGGGGCGTGGGCCGGCACCCGGCTCGTCGGCTCGATCCGCGTCGAGCTCGAGGACGAGCGCGCGAACCTCGGGCGTCTCGCCGTCGTCCCGGACCTGCAGGGGCAGGGGCTGGGTACCCAGCTCCTCATGGCGGTCCTGGAGTACCTGCCCGAGCAGACCAAGGAGGTCTGGGTCTTCACCGGCCAGGACTCCAAGCAGAACCTGTCGATGTACGCCAAGCACGGCTACGAGCACCAGTACGACCAGCACACCGGTGACCTCACCTACGCCTACCTGCGCCGGATCCTCGGCGAGGACGGTCCCGCGGACTGAGCCGTGCCCGTTCCCGGGCGGGTGACGCGATAGGGTTGGCCCTTGTCGCGACTGGCGCCACAGGTGGATCACCACCGGGGAGCGACGCACCACGCAGACCTCAGGTCGCCCGCCTGGGCCGAGGGTCACCGGCTAGGCGCGCTCCCGCGCGCACCCAGTGAAATTGCGGAGGAACGATGAGCCAGCCCACCGAGACGCGCCCGGTCGCCGACCAGGCCCTCGCCGAGCTCGACCCCGAGATCGCCGCCGTCCTCGACGGTGAGCTCACCCGCCAGCGCGAGACGCTGGAGATGATCGCGAGCGAGAACTTCGTGCCGCGCGCCGTGCTCCAGGCGCAGGGGTCCGTGCTGACGAACAAGTACGCCGAGGGGTACCCCGGCAAGCGGTACTACGGCGGCTGCGAGCAGGTCGACATCGCCGAGAACCTCGCGATCGAGCGCGCGAAGTCCCTCTTCGGGGCGGACTACGCCAACGTGCAGCCCCACTCGGGGGCCACCGCCAACGCCGCCGTCCTCCACGCGATCGCGCGCCCCGGGGACAAGGTGCTCGGTCTGTCGCTGCCCCACGGCGGCCACCTCACCCACGGCATGAAGATCAACTTCTCCGGCCGCCTGTACGACATCGCCGCCTACGGCGTCGACGAGCAGACCCACCGCATCGACATGGACCAGGTCCGCGAGCAGGCGCTCGCCGAGCGGCCCAAGGTCATCATCGCCGGATGGTCGGCCTACCCCCGCCACCTCGACTTCGCGGCCTTCCGCGCGATCGCCGACGAGGTCGGCGCCTACCTGTGGACCGACATGGCCCACTTCGCCGGGCTCGTCGCGGCGGGCCTGCACCCCAACCCGGTGCCGCACTCCGACGTCGTCTCCACGACCATCCACAAGACCCTCGGTGGCCCCCGCTCGGGCATGATCCTGTCCCGCGACGCCGAGGCGCTGGGCAAGAAGCTCGACTCCGCCGTCTTCCCGGGCCAGCAGGGCGGCCCGCTCATGCACGTCATCGCCGCCAAGGCCGTGGCGCTCAAGGTCGCCGCGGGCGAGGAGTTCGCCGACCGGCAGCGCCGCACCCTCGAGGGCGCGCAGATCATCGCCGAGCGGCTCCTGGAGCCCGCGGTCCGCGAGGCGGGCGTCTCCGTCCTCACCGGCGGCACGGACGTCCACCTCGTCCTCGTCGACCTGCGGAACTCGACGCTCGACGGACAGCAGGCCGAGGACCTCCTCCACTCCGCGGGCATCACCGTCAACCGCAACGCGGTGCCCTTCGACCCGCGCCCGCCGCGGGTGACCTCCGGCCTGCGGATCGGCACGCCGGCGCTCGCCACCCGTGGCTTCGGCGCGGCCGAGTTCACCGAGGTCGCCGACATCATCGCCACGACGCTCACCGACGGCACCGCGGCGGACCTCACGTCGCTGCGCACCCGCGTCAAGGCGCTGACCGACGCGTTCCCGCTGTACGAGGGCCTGCAGCAGTGACGGCCCGCGTCCTGGACGGCAAGGCCACCGCGGCCCAGATCAAGTCCGAGCTCACCACCCGCGTCGCCGCCCTGCGCGAGCGCGGTGTCGTGCCCGGGCTGGGCACCGTCCTCGTGGGCGACGACCCGGGCTCGCGCAGCTACGTCGCCGGCAAGCACCGGGACTGCGCCGAGGTCGGCATCGAGTCGATCCGCGTCGACCTGCCCGGCACCGCGACGCAGGAGGAGATCCTCGCCGCGGTCGACCGGCTCAACGCCGACCCGGCCTGCACCGGCTACATCGTCCAGCTCCCGCTGCCGGCGGGCGTGGACACCAACGCCGTCCTCGAGCGGATCGACCCGGACAAGGACGCCGACGGCCTGCACCCGACGAACCTCGGGCGCCTCGTGCTGCGCGTCAGGGAGCCGGTGACCAGCCCGCTGCCGTGCACCCCACGCGGGGTCATCGAGCTGCTCGACCGGCACGGGGTGGACCTGCACGGCGCGAACGTCGTCGTCGTCGGGCGCGGGACGACGGTCGGGCGCAGCATCGGCCTGCTCCTCACCCGCAAGGACGTCGACGCGACCGTCACCCTCACCCACACGGGCACCCGCGACCTCGCGGGCCACGTGCGGGGGGCCGACGTCGTCGTCGCGGCGGCCGGGGTCCCGGGGATCATCACGCCCGACATGGTGCGCCCGGGCGCCGCGGTGCTCGACGTCGGCGTCAGCCGCGTCGTCGACCCGGAGACGGGCAAGGCCCGCCTGCGCGGGGACGTCGCCGACGGCGTCGCCGAGGTCGCGGGGTGGCTCTCGCCGAACCCGGGCGGGGTCGGGCCGATGACCCGCGCCATGCTGCTGGCCAACGTCGTGGACGCCGCCGAGCAGGCCTGAGCCAGTGGCGTCCGTGCGGGGGCGCCGCGTCGCCGGGACGGTCCTCGCGGTCCTCCTGCTCGCGGCGTGCCTGCGCGCGCCGGTGACCTCCGTCGGCCCGCTCCTCGAGCGGGTCGGGGAGGAGACCGGGCTCGGGGCGAGCGCCCTCGGGCTGCTCGGGGCGCTGCCGGTCATCGGGTTCGGCGTCGGCTCGGCGCTCGTCCACCGGCCGGCGCAGCGCTACGGGTTGGAACGGGTGCTCGCGCTCGCGCTCGTCGTCCTCGCCGGGGCCGTCGTGCTGCGCTCGCTGCCCCTCGCCGGGGCTCTGTGGGTGGGCACCGCGCTCATCGGCACCGCGGCCGCGGCGGGCAACGTGCTGGCCCCGGCGGTCATCAAGCGCGACCACCCCGGGGCGATCGTCCTCCTCACCGCCTGCTTCACCGCGGTCATGACGGTGACGGCGGCGACCGCCTCGGGGCTGGCAGTCCCCGTCTCCGACGCGTGGGGCGGCGGCTGGCGCCTGCCGCTCGGCGCGCTCGCCGCCCTCGTCGCGCCCGTCGCCCTGCTGTGGGTGGTGCGCGCGGCCCGCAGCCCGGCACCCCTGCCCGTCGCCGCGCCGCGCGACGGCGCACCCGTCCGGGCGGTGACGATGTGGCGCAGCCCGAGCGCCTGGGCGGTGAGCGCGTTCATGGGGCTGCAGTCCGCGGTGTTCTTCACCCTCGCCACCTGGCTGCCGACCGTCGAGGTCTCCCTCGGCCTGGACGCGCGGGCGGCCGGGTGGCACCTGTTCGTCCTCCAGCTCGTCGGGATGCTCGCCGGGCTCGTCCTCAGCACCCACATGCGCGGCCGCAGCGACCTGCGCGGCACGGGCGTGGTGATCAGCCTGTGCATCGTGGCCGCGATGGCCGGCCTCGCGCTGGCACCCGGGCTCGCGCTGGCGTGGGTGGCGCTCGCGGCCGTCGGCACGGGCAGCTCGCTCGTCCTCGCGCTCAGCCTCCTCGGGCTACGGACCGCCCACGCCGGGCACACCGCCCAGCTCTCCTCGATGGCGCAGACGGTCGGGTACGCGATCGCCGCGTGCGGGCCGCTGCTCGCCGGCTGGGTGGGCGGCACGTTCTCCTGGGACCTCGTCCTTCTTCTCGTCGGGGCGCTGGGAGTGGCCCAGCTCGTCCTCGTCCTGCGGGCGGCCCGCCCCGGCCTCGTCATGGGTCGCTGAGGAGCCTCAGCCCTCCCTTCGCAGGGTTCCCGGGCAGGGCGGGCGTCAGTAGCGTTCGCGGAAAGGACGACCGGGAAGCCGTCCCGGGTCCGCGACCTTCACGGGGGATGACGATGTCCCACACGCCCAGACGACCCTGGCGGACCACCGCGGTGCTCCTGCCGGCCCTCGCCCTCGCGGTGGCCTCCGCGCCGGTGGCGCAGGCCGCGGTGGAGCCGCCCGACAAGCAGCCCACAGCGACCGGCTACGACGGCGCCGTCGCCTCGCTCGACCCCTACGCCTCGCAGGCCGGCCGGGAGATCCTGCGTCGCGGGGGAAACGCCGTCGACGCCGCGGTCGCGACGGCGGCGATGCTCGGCGTCACCCGGCCCTACGACGGGAGCATCGGCGGTGGCGGCTTCATGGTCCTCTACCAGGCCGACACGGGGGAGGTGCGGACGATCGACTCCCGCGAGGAGGCGTGGGCCGCGATGGAGCCCGACGTCTTCCTCGAGGACGGCGCGCCCATCCCGTTCGACGAGCGGCGCGTCTCCGGGCTCTCCCAGGGGGTGCCCGGCGTCGTGCGCGGCTGGGAGCACGCCCTGGCCGAGTACGGCACGCTGCCGCTGTCCGAGGTCCTCGCCGACGCCCAGGAGGTCGCCGAGCAAGGCTTCGTCGTCGACGCGGAGTACCAGGCCCGCACCGAGGAGAACCTCGAGATCTTCCGCGACTTCACGTCCTCGAGCGAGACGTTCCTCGTCGACGGCGAGGCGCCGCGCGCGGGCACGACCTTCGCCAACCCGCAGCTCGCCGAGACCTACCGGCTGCTCATGGAGGAGGGGCCGGACGCCTTCTACGAGGGGCCGCTCGCCGAGGCGATCGTCGCGACGAACACCGCCCCGCCCGTCGTCGACGGCGCCGAGCGCACGGTCCGGGAGGGCGCGATGACCCTCGCCGACCTCGCCGGGTACGAGGCCCTGGACCAGGACCCCACCCGGGTCGACTACCGCGGCTTCCAGGTGTTCGGCATGGGCCCGCCGTCCAGCGGCGGGACGACGGTCGGGGAGGCGCTCAACATCCTCGAGGGCTACGACCTCGCGGACATGGACCCCGACGAGGTGCTCCACCTCCTCGCGGAGTCCTCCGCGGTGTCCTTCGCCGACCGTAACGCCTACGTCGGGGACGAGGCGTTCCTCGACGTGCCCGTCACCGGCCTGCTCTCCCAGGGCTTCGCCGACGAGCGCCGCGAGCTCATCGGGCAGAGCGCGCTCGCCCGGCCGGTCGGCCCCGGCGACCCGTGGCCCTACGACGACGGCGAGGGTGCCGCGGCCGTGGAGTCCGCCACCGCCGAGGACACCGGCTCGACGACGCACCTCACGGTGGCCGACAGGTGGGGCAACGTCGTCAGCTACACGTTCACCATCGAGGCGATCGGTGGCTCGGGCATCGCGGTGCCCGGCTACGGCTTCCTCCTCAACAACGAGCTCACCGACTTCGAGCCGGACCCCGACCACCCGGCGAACGCCCCGGAGGGTGGCAAGCGCCCGCGCAGCAGCATGAGCCCGACGATCGTCCTGGACGCCGCCGGCGCACCGGTCGCAGCCTTCGGGTCGCCGGGCGGGGCGACGATCATCACGACCGTCCTCCAGGTGGCGGTCAACCACCTCGACCTCGGCATGTCCCTGCCCGAGGCCATCGCCGCGCCGCGGCTGTCCAGCCGCAACGGCCCGGGCTCCCAGGCCGAGCCGGGCATCCGCGACACGGCGCTCGGGGACGCGCTGCGCGCCCGCGGCCACCAGCTCGACGCCGTCGGCTACCTCGGCAACGTCACCGGCGTCGCCTTCCTGCCCGACGGGCGGGTGCAGGCGGCCGCCGAGCCGCTCCGGGCCCGGGGCGGCAGCGCGGTCGTCGTGCGCCCGGCCGGCCCGCCGCGGCCCGCCGAGCCGCCCTACGGGTTCTTCCTCACCAACACCTGGCGCGGCGGCCAGGCCGACGCCGCGTTCGTCTACGGCCGGTCCACCGACGAGGTGCTCATCGGTGACTGGGACGGGGACGGCGACGACACGATCGCCGTCCGGCGCGGCGCGACGTTCTTCATCAACGACGCGCTGCGCCCGGGCGCGGCCACCCGGGAGGTCGTCTACGGCCGCCCGGGGGACGAGGTGCTCGTGGGGGACTGGGACGGCAACGGGACCGACACCCTCGCGGTGCGCCGGGGCACGGCCGTCCACGTGCGCAACTCGCTCAGCGGTGGCCCGGCCGACGTCGTGCTCCACTACGGTCGCGCCGGCGACGAGGTGCTCGTCGGGGACTGGGAGGGCGACGGTCGCGACGGCGTCGCGGTCCGCCGCGGGGCGGAGGTCCACGTGCGGAGCTCGCTGACGTCCGGGCCCGCCGACGTCGTGCTCCGCTACGGCCGGCCGGGTGACGTCGTCCTCGTCGGGGACTGGGACGGCGACGGACGCGACACCCTGGCAGTGCGCCGGGGTGCCGCCTACCACCTGCGCGACACGCTCACCGGCGGGCCCGCGGAGCGGGTCGTCGCCTACGGCCGGGCGACCGACGAGGTCCTCGTCGGGGACTGGGACG
>NZ_VDFS01000015.1:0-3653 GCF_006151955.1 Georgenia sp. 311
GTGACCGGGCAGCCCGGTCACCCCGCCCGCGGGCGTTCCCAGGTGAACGGCTCGAAGTCGGGGTCGGCGGTGTCCCAGGACGGGGCACGGAACTGGTAGACGAGGTTGGGCAGCGCGTACATGACGAGGGTCGCCGCGACGAGGATCCCCACGTAGAGGCCGGGGCTGCCGACGTTGATCTGGTCGGGCGGCACGAAGCTGAGGACGTAGGCGAGCGAGGACGCGAGCAGGCCCGCCCCGGCGACGACCCACACGAGGGTGTTGGACCGGCCCAGCCGGAAGGGCCGGGGCCGGTCGCGCTGGGTGTAGCGCAGCCGGATGACGCTGGTGAACATCAGCAGGTACACCGTGAGGTAGAGGATGTTCGCGAGCTGGTTGAGGATCTGGTAGGCCGACTGCACCGAGGGCAGCAGGACGAAGAGGATCGAGACGAGGGTGACGATGCACCCCTGGAGCACCATGATCGTCACTGCGGCGCCGTGCCTGTTCGTGCGGTGGAACGCCCGGGGCAGGTAGCCGGCCCTGGCCACCGCCAGCAGACCGGTCGACGGGCCGGCCGCCCACGTCGTGACGTTGACGAGGACGCCGACGGCGAGCATGACCGCGAGGACCGAGGACGCCCACGGGATGCCCGCCCACCGGAAGACGTCGATGTAGGTGACGAGGATGGCCTCGGTGAGGTTGATGTCGCGCCGGGGCACGATCCACGCGATGGCGAGCGCACCGAGGACGAAGACGAGCACCGTGACGATCGCGGAGAGGAAGATGGCGATCGGGTAGTTCCGGGTCGGGTTGTCGACCTCCTTGACGTGGACGGCGTTCATCTCCATGCCGGCGTACATGAGGAAGATGCTCGCGGCGAGCACGACGGTGCTGAGGCCGGCGAAGTCGGGCAGGAGCTCGCCCCAGGCGACGTCCATCTCCGGGACGTTGCCGGCCACCGCGTAGGCGACGGCGAAGCCGACGAGCACGGTGATCGGGACGAAGACGCCGACGACGCCGCCCCACTTGGCCATCGTGGCGTAGCCGCCGGTACCCCGGAGCGCGACGAGCAGCGCGATCCAGAAGACGACGAGCACGACCCCGAGCACGAAGGCGGGGGTCCCGGCGAGGCTCTGCGCCTCGGACTCGTCGGGGTTGATGTAGGCCAGGGCCACCGCCCCGAAGGTCAGCGACGTCGGGACGAACACGCACACCTGGACCCACAGGAGGAACATCGCCATGAAGCCGAGCCGGCCGCGGAACGCCTCGCCCACCCAACGGAACACCCCGCCCTTCTCCGGCCAGCCGGTGGCGAGCTCGGCCGCGACGAGCGAGACGGGCACGAGGAAGAAGACCGCCGCGAAGAGGAAGTACGTCACAGAGCTCAGCCCGTACTCGGCCTCGGAGGGGAGGTCGTTGAGCGAGACGACCGCGGTGATGTTGAGCAGTGCGAGCCCGAAGACGGTGATCGTGCCGGAGGCCTTCGTGGCGGCGCGCCCTGAGCTCGCAGACACCGCCACCCCCCGACGTGACGCGCAAAAACCAGGGTCCCCGGCCGCGGACCCGGCCCGACCGCCTCGACGCTACTCCCGCCCCGAGGACCCGCAACACGGCCCCTGCGGCCGGGTCGCGGGAGGAGAGATGCGCGGATCCGTGGGAATGAGGCGCATCTCACGTGCTTGGGCGGTCGCGCGGCCTCGCCGCTAATCTGCTCGACCATGACCGACCACCCGAGTCCTTCCACGCCGGGCGGCGCCACCGAGACGCGTGAGGACGGCCGCCGGCCGGAACGCGCCGGTGAACGCGTGCGCCGGGCGATCCGCACCGCCACCACCGAGCCCGCCTTCGGAATCCACCCCGGCCTCGTGCCCGGCATCAGCGTCGAGGACACCGGCGTCCGCTTCCGCACACGGCGCAGCGTCTTCGTCGTCGCCCTCCTCGTCGCGCTCGCCGTGCTCGTCTGGGCCATCGCCGCCCCCACCAACCTCAACGACGTCGGCACGAGCATGCAGAGCTGGGTCGTGGCCCGCTTCGGCTGGCTGTTCAACGGCACCGTCGTCGCCATCGTCATCTTCATGCTCGTCGTCGGCTTCGGTCCCACCGGTCGCATCCGGCTCGGCGCGGACGACAGCACCCCGGAGTACTCGACGGCGTCGTGGATCTCCATGCTCTTCGCCGCGGGCCTGGGGATCGCCCTCATCTTCTACGGGCCGCTCGAGCCGCTGAGCCACTTCCTCACGCCCCCGCCGTGGACCGACGCGCAGGGAGGCACGCCCGAGGCGATCCTGCCCTCGATGGCCTCCTCCTTCCTCCACCAGGCGACCTTCGCCTGGTGCATCTACGCGCTCGTCGGCGGCGCCCTGGCCTACGCCTCCTTCCGCCGCGGCCGCCTGCCGCTCATCTCCTCGCTGTTCGAGCCGGTCTTCGCCGACGGCAACCACCGCGTGCTCGGCAAGGTCATCGACATCTTCGCCGTCCTCGTCACGCTCTTCGGCACGGCGACCTCGCTGGGCATCGGCGCCCTGCAGATCCGCACCGGCACCTCGATCGTCACCGGGCAGGAGCTCGGCACCCCGTTCGTCGTCGTCACCATCAGCGTGCTCACGGTGATCTTCACCTTCTCCGCCGTCGCGGGCATCAAGAAGGGCATCCGGCTGATGTCCAACGCGAACATGACGCTCGTCGTCGTCCTCGCCGTCTTCGCGCTGCTCGCCGGACCGACCTTCTTCCTCCTCGACCTCTTCCCGGCCTCGCTCATCGCCTTCGCCGGCAACCTGCCCGACATGCTCGCCGTCTTCGCGGGCCAGGGCGCCGAGCAGCAGGAGTACCTCACCGCGTGGACCACGCTCTACTGGGCGTGGTGGATCTCCTGGTCGCCCTTCGTCGGGATGTTCATCGCCAAGATCTCCAAGGGACGGTCGCTGCGGCAGTTCGTCGCCGTCGTCGTCTTCGTCCCGTCGGCGATCTCGCTCGCGTGGTTCACCATCTTCGGCGGGACCGCGATCCGGATGAGCCTCGACGGCGTGGGCCTGGGTGTCGAGGGCGCCGGCGAGAACGTCATGTTCGACGTCCTCGGCAACCTCCCCCTCAGCCCGGTCATGTGGGTGCTCTGCCTCGTCGCCATCGTCATCTTCTTCGTCACCGCGGCGGACTCGGCGAGCAACGTCATGGGCTCGATGTCGCAGTCCGGTCGTCCGGTGCCCTCCCGGTCGGTGACGATCGTGTGGGGCGTGGCGCTCGGGCTCCTCGGGCTGTTCCTGCTGCTGGCGGGTGGCCAGAACGCGCTGTCGGGCCTGCAGGCCATCATGGTCACCACCGCGCTGCCCTTCACGGTCATCCTCATCGGGATCATGGTGGCCTGGGCACTGGACCTGCGGCACGACCCGATGATGATCCGCCGTCGCTACGCGCTCGCCGCGATCCGTCAGGGTGTGCGCCGCGGCATCGACGAGCACGGCGACGACTTCGTCTTCGACATCGCCCAGGTGGAGGGGGACGAGGGAGCGGGCGCGGGCTTCGAGAGCGACGACCCCGCCCTCACCCAGTGGTACACCGACTCGGCGCTGCGCGAGGTCGAGGAGGAGCTGCCCGACAGCGTGGCCGGGCGTCAGACCGACGGCTGACCTCGAGCGGGTGGACGAAGGGGCCCGGGCGCGCACTGCGCGCCCGGG
>NZ_VDFS01000015.1:3984-24762 GCF_006151955.1 Georgenia sp. 311
GAACGTCAGCCACTCCACCCCGTCGTGCCCGGAGATGTAGTCGAAGATGCGCTCGAGCATGAGCAGCACCTGCGGCCGGCCGGAGACGTCCGGGTGGATGGTGAAGGGGAAGACGCCGTAGTCCATCTCCCGGTAGACCCAGTCGAACTGGTCCTTCCAGAGCTGCTCGATGACCTGCGGGGCGACGAAGCCGTGGGAGTTGGCGTTCGCCTTGATGAACATCATCGGAGGCAGGTCGTCGACGTACCAGTTCGCCGAGATCTCCACGAGGTCGACCTCACGGCCACGCACGAGCGGCTTCATCCACTCCGCGGCGTCCTTGGAGTAGTCGACGTGCGTCCACGTGTCCCCGACCCGTGCGTAGTACGGGCTGAAGTCGTCGTAGCTCTGGGAGTTGTCGTAGGAGAATCCGTTGTCGAGCAGGAGCTGGGCGGTGCGCTCGCTCATCTCCCACCACGGCGCGACGTAGCCCGTCGGTGCGCTGCCGGTGAGCCCCTTGACGAGCTCGATCGAGCGCCCGAGGACGTCGGCCTCCTGCTGGGCGGTCATCGCCACCGGGTTCTCGTGGCTGTAGCCGTGGCAGCCGATCTCGAAGCCGGCCTCCGCGACGTCACCGATCTCCCGGCGGAAGGTGTCGATCGAGTGGCCGGGCACGAACCACGTGGCGGGCAGCTCGCGCTGCTGGAGGAGGCGACGCAGGCGGGGGACGCCCACCTCGCCGGCGAACATGCCCCGCTGGATGTCGTTGGGGGAGTCCTGGCCGCCGTAGGAGCCGAGCCATCCGGCCACCGCGTCGACGTGGACGCCGATGCAGACCTTGATGTCCTTGGCCATGGGTAGTTCCTCTCTCTCGCTCAGTGGGCCGTGCGCGTCACGGGCTCCCCGGTGACATCCTCCACCGGGCCGGAGGTCCGGCCGCGCAGCGCGTAGTGGAGGACGACGTGGAGGACGACCGTGATGAGGAGCGCGGCGATGCCCGAGGAGAAGCCGAACGGCAGCGGCCAGACGTACTGGAACAGCAGGCCCAGGGTCGCGCCGACGAGGAAGGAGATGACGCCCGGCCACCGCACCGCCGGCTGGCGGCGGTAGGACTCGGCGGTGAACTCGTTGCGGCGCACGAGGTAGTAGTCGGCGAGGATCGGCCCGACGAGCGGGACGAAGGCGGCGCCGAGCACGGTGATGAAGTCGACGAAGAACAGCTGGTAGAAGGCCAGCGAGCCGAGGATCGTGCCGATGACACCGACGATGAGGACGATCTTGGTGCGCTTGACCCGCACGCCGAAGGCGTTGAGCGCGGGGCCGGTGTACAGGGAGTTGGAGTACAGCTCGGAGTTGTTCGTCGTCCACAGCGAGGTGGTCCACACGATGACGCCGATGATCGCGAGCAGGATGCCGCGGTCGTACATCCAGTTGACGAAGTTGGAGTCGCCCGTGGTGACGGCGCCGATGTAGCCGACGACGTTGAGGACCGGGTTGGTGAGGATGAAGCACGCCCCGGCGCCGATGAGGACCGCGCCGACGTTCTTCGCGTAGCGCATGATGTCCGCGCCCATGATCGCGCCGGCGATCCAGGCGCCGACGACGATCGTCACGCCGGAGCCGAAGCCGAGGCCGGACTGGGTGGAGGCGGTCTCGACCATCGTGCCCCAGCCGCCGTTGTCGGAGAGCATCCCGGCGCCGACGCCGAGGGCGACGATGAGGACGAACGGTGCCACCGGGATGGCGACCTTCTCGATCGCGGCGATGCCGCGGTAGGCGGTCCAGGTGAACAGGGCGCCGAAGGCGATGCAGCTGAGGACGACCTCGAGGCTCACCGGGGCGACGTCGGGACGTCCGAAGGAAGCCGGGTCGATGACGGTGATCCCGGTGGGGTTGCCGAGGAGGCTGCCCCAGATGTCGGCGATCATGCCGAGGATCGAGGCGAACCAGCCGAGGGTGAGGAGGGCCATGACGACCATCGGGACCGCGAAGCCCTTGCTCCCGAAGGAGAAGCGGGACAGCAGCGCGAGGTTGAAGCCGGTGCGCATGGCCGGGATGCCGAGCAGCACGGTGAGGGCGAAGAGGATGAGCTCACCGGTCGCGATGGTCGACATCGCGAGCCCGAACGGCATGCCGGCGGCGCCGCCCTGACCGGCGAGCTGACCGCCGACGATGAGGCCGGTGACGACGAAGCCGAACCCGACCCAGACCATCGCCAGCCCGAAGGTGCCGCGTCGCGCCTCCGGCGGGACTGGCTCGAGCATGTACTCCTCGTGGTCGTGCGCGGTCTCCTCCGGCACGACGGCTCCCTTGGTCACACTTTCCTCCTAAAGGATGAGCAAATACCACGTCCATGCGTGGTAATTGCGGAGCGTACTCCCTGGAAGATGACAACCGTGTGACGCGTCCGGGAACGGCTCAGCGAGCGGCGTCGTGGCCTGCCGTCTCGCTGCCCTCGCGGGCCGGACCCGAGCCGGCAGCGCATGCAGGTGGTCCCTCGGCCGAGCGGGGTCCGGCGCGTTGGCGCTACCGCTCCTTGGGTGAGCCCTCGACGAGGTCCGCGCTGCTGTCGGGCTGGTAGACGCACAGCCACAGCGCCCCGGGCCGTACGGACGCGGTGAGGGTGCGCCGCGGTTCGATGACGTCGCCGTCGAGCTCGCAGGGCTGCTCCCGGTCGCTGGTGACCGTGATTCGCGAGCCCCGGAGCACCTCCATCCGGCGCACGCGGTCGCGTCGGCGCAGGACGCCCCACGCGAGGGCCGCCCAGTCGGAGAGGTGGCGGGGGCTGAGGATGGCGACGTCGAGCCGGCCGTTGTCGGGCTCGGCATCCGCGAGGAGGCGGACGCCGCCCTGGAGGCGACCGACGTTGCCGATGATGACGGTGCGGGCGCGCCGCCGGAGGGGCGGGTCGTCGTCGACGCGGATCTCGACGTGCATCGGACGGTCGCGCAGGTGCTTGAGCGCGGAGAGGACGTACGCGGGTGAGCCGATGCGGGCCTTGAGCGTGGTCGAGGCGTCGTCGAGCAGCTTCGCGTCGAAGCCCATGCCGGCCATGACGGCGAAGAGCTGGCCGTCGACCTCGCCGAGGTCGAGCAGGTGGCGGCCGCGGTCGACGGCGAGCCGGACACCCTCGGCGGGCTCGTCCGGCAGGCCCAGGTTGGCCGCCAGCAGGTTGCCGGTGCCGGCCGGCAGCACGGCGAGCGCGGCCTCCGTGCCGGCCAGGCCTTCGATGCACGAGCGGACGGTCCCGTCCCCACCGCTGACGAAGACGACCTCGGCACCGTCCTCGACCGCCCGGCGGGCCTGTCCCGCCCCGGGATCCTCCGGGGTCGTCTCCAACCACAGCGGCGCCGGCCACCCCGCCTCGGCCAGTGCTGCCTCGATGGTGGTGCGCAGCTCGTCGAGGTTCTCGACCCGTACCGGGTTGACGACGACGGCCGTGTGGAGCGGGCCGTCGCGCTTGACGCGCTGCCGGTCGGCAGGGTCGACGCCGTCGCTCAGGGTCGGACCACCCGTCGGGTCGCGCGGCTGGTGTTCGTGGGTCACGTCGTCAGTATGTGCGCTGAAGGATGCCGGGGCGCGACGGGCGAAGAAGGGGGTCCGTGGGCCGGCGTGCCTCAGCCCCAGCGCGCGGTGTCAGCTGCCGGTCAGCGGGTGGGCGCGATCCTGCGATGCTTCGCGACACACGGGCAGGTCCCCGGACTGCGTCAGTGCGGCCGGTGCTCCTCCTGGGCGCGGTCGAGCCGCTCGTCCAGGCCGATCCCCACGAGGTCGTAGTCGTCGGGCTCCTGGCCCTCGCGCTCGCGGATGCGCCAGCGCATGAGACAGAGCATCGCGAAGTCGGTGCCCGAGAAGCCCGGGCCTTCCTCGTGGGCGAGGATCCCGCGCGTCACCCAGCCCAGGGCTCGGCGGTCGTCGCCGTGGTCGGCCCACACGTCGGCCATGTACTCGTAGGTCGCGGCGTCGGACGGTCGGCTCCGGCGCAGCTCGGTGTCCAGGACGAGCGCCTGCTCGGTGTCACCCCGCTCGAGCAGCAGGGCCATGAGGTGGGAGCGGGGATCGAGCTCGCTGACGCCCTCGGCCACGACGGCCCGGCGGTAGACGACCTCGGCGGCCTGCGGGTCCCCGGCGAGCTCGAGCTGCTCCCCGGCCGCGGTGAGCAGCTCACGGGCGGAGAGCTCGTCCCTGGGGTGGGGGTGGTCGCCCCACTCGATGAGCTGGTCGGCGACGCGCCGGTGGTCGGGCGTGGAGAGCTCGAGCTCGTCGACGTCGTCCTCGGAGATCGGTGAGCGCATGTGCCCGAGTCTAGGAGGAGCGGGGGGCGTCGGCGTGTGTCTCGCCGAGCAGCGCCCGCACCTCGAGGGCGAAGGCGAGCTGGAGGCGGGCGCGCGGGTCGTGGAGGTCGGTGCCGGTGAGCTCGGCGATGCGTACGAGGCGGTGTTTGAGGGTGTTGTAGTGGATGTAGAGCTGTCGGGCTGCCTCCGCCGCGTTGCCCAGGCCCAGGTAGACCTCGAGCGTGCGGCACAGGTCCCCGCCGGTCTGCTCGTCGTGCCGGACGAGGTCCCCGACCTGCTGCTCGACGAACTCACGCAGCTGTTGGGGCGGTGCGGCGAGGATGAGCCGTTCGAGGGTGAGGTTCTCGTGGCGCACGGCGGCCTGCCCCGTCAGCTGCGCGACGCGCAGTGCCTCCTGCGCGGCGCCGTGGCTGGTGGCCAGCGCGGCCGGCTCGGCGACGACGGACCCCGCCGCGACGGTGACCGGGCCGCCGCCCAGGCGGGTGAGCTCCTCCTGCCAGCGACGCTCCGGTGCCCGCTCCCACGTGGACACCCCGGTGATCGCCACGACGGCACGCCCCCGGCACCACGCGAGCGCGTCGGGACCGAGCGCCCGCTCGGCGGCCTGGGCGACCGCGGTGTCGCCGAGCTCGGCACCGCACGTCGCGAGGAGGACGGCGTGCGGCCCGTCGAGATGCCAGCCGAGCAGGCGCGCGCGCTGGCGCAGCGCCCCCTCGTCCATCCGCGGCCCGGTGACGATCTCCTCGAGGAAGAGCACCCGCAGCCGCCGGTCGAGCTCGATGCTCGCCAGCGCCTGCGCCATGTGCATGCCGGCGGCGAAGCAGGACTGGCGGATGATGCGCCGCTGGCCGAGGGTCGGCTCCTGCTCCCCGCCGACGACGATCTCGCCCCGGCGGGCGCCCGCGACGCTGATCGCGAACCGCCACCGCCGGGAGTCCTCCGCCGTCCCGGTCGCGGCCGGACCCGCCGCCACGGTGTGCAACGACGTCGCGTCGCTCGCGCCGAGGACCACGCCCTCCTCGTCGATGACCGTCACCGGCCGGTCGAGCGCCCCGGCGAGCGTGCGGGCGATCTCCCGCAGCCCGCCGCCGCTGAGCGCGACCCCGGTGAGCCGCTCGCGGATCGCCTCGGCGCGAGAGGGCTCGGCGCCGTAGTCGGCCAGGACGACGGCGAGCACGGCTCCGATGACCTCGTTGAAGGAGGTGTGGTCCGGGACGATGAGGACCGGGAAGCGCAGCCGTTCGGCCGTCTCGCGGAGGTTGTCGGGGAGCCGGTCGAGGTAGCGCAGCGGCTTGATCGCCAGGCCGGCGAGCCCGCGGGCGGCCAGCTCGGGCAGCATCTCGACGAGCCGCTCCGGGCGCTCGCGGACGGGGTAGCCCGTCGTGAGGAGGAGCTCCCCGGCCGTCACGTACGGCTCGATGTCGGGGACCTCCATGACGTTGACGCCGGAGACCGCCCGGTCCAGACCGTCCGAGCCCCCCAGGACGTATGTCCCGGCCAGGGGTGTCAGGGTCATGATCTCCCGGACCGTCACGTGGCTCATTGCATCCCTCACTGTCACTTTCGGACAACGGCAGGCGCGGACGCCGTCTGTTTCGGACGCTGCCCCGGGCCCCACCCGAACCCTACGTTGTCTGTATGTCCAGGGAGACGGCGGCGGTGCCGACGGAAGCTCGCCTCGGGCGCGGGACGACACCGTGGCCCCTTGCCGAGATCGTCCATGTCGTCCATGTCGGACAGTCGGTCGTGCTCCTCGCCGACGGCGCCCGCCTGCTCCCGGTCACCGGCCCGGCACACGGGCTCGTCCCCGGCGGCGCCCGCATCCCGGAGGCCGATCTGCGCGCCCTCGCGGACACCGCACGGCGTAGCGCCACCCTCGACGTCTCGGGCTGGGCCGAGACCCCCAGCGTCTCCTGGCAGGACCTCACCCTCACCCCCGGGCCGGTGGACCGGCGCGCTGCCGTCGCGCTCTGGGCGGCGTGCGTCGCCACCGGCTCCACCGGGCCGATGAGCCCGGCACCCCAGCGCCGGGCCGCCCGCGAGCTCGTGGCCGCGGCCCTCGCGCGGCCAGCGGACATCGGGGCGCACCTCACCGCCCTCGTCGGCGCCGGACCGGGCTCCACGCCCGCGGGGGACGACGTCGTCGTCGGCGTGCTCGCCGGCCTCGACCGGTCCGGGGCCGCCCTCGCCGCCGCGGCCGTGCGCCGCGCACTGCCCGACCTGCTCGACCGCACGACCGCGCTGTCGCGGCACGAGCTCGCCGCCGCGATCGAGGGGCACGTCGCCGAGCGCGTCCACACCCTCGTCGCCGCCCTCGCCGACCCGGCGCTCGTCCCGGGTACCGTGCGCGCCGCCCGCGCGTGGGGTGCCAGCTCGGGACTCGACCTGGCGAGCGGGGTGGCCGCGGCCGCCCTCGTCACGTCCGCGCCCACCACCGTCCACATCCCACCGACAGACAGGAGAAGCGCGTGAGCGCCATCCCCCAGACCGTTCTCGGGTCCCTGGTGTTCCCACGGCTGTACCGGGACTCGGTGACCCTCATGGCCCTGGCCTCGACCGTCGAGCGCCGAGACGGCGTCGTGCGCGTGGGCGCCGTCATGGGCACCCCCGCCAACATCGAGATCCTCGAACGGTCCGACATGCGTCCCGCCGACCTCGACGTCGCACCCGACGACCTCGTCATCGTCGTCCGCGGCGCGGACGACGACATCGTGCAGGAGGCGCTCGCCGTCGCCGAGGAGGGCCTCACGGCCGTCGCCGCCCCGTCCGGGCCGCGGGCGCAGGTCGCCCCGCAGACCATCGCCGAGGCCCTCGCCGTCGCCGAGCGCGACGGCGGCGCGCCCGCCACCCTCGCGGCGGTCTCGACGCCCGGCACCTACGCCCCCGTCGTCGTCGAGCAGGCGCTCAAGGCAGGACTGCACGTCTTCTGCTTCTCCGACAACGTCCCCCTCGCCGAGGAGGTCTGGCTCAAGCAGCTGGCCGTCGAGCAGCGACTGCTCCTCATGGGCCCGGACTGCGGCACCGCGATCATCGACGGCGTGCCCCTCGGCTTCGCCAACGTCGTCGCCCCGGGGCCCGTGGGCATCGTCGCGGCGTCCGGCACCGGCGCCCAGGAGGTCGCCAGCCTGGTCGACGGCGCCGGCTCCGGCGTCTCCCAGCTCATCGGCGTCGGCGGGCGCGACCTGTCCGTCGAGGTCGGCGGCCGGATGACCGACCTCGCCCTCGACCTCCTCGCCCAGGACGAGGCGACGCGCGTCGTCATCGTCGTCTCCAAGCCGCCCGCGCCCGAGGTGGCGCAGCGGCTGCTCGACCGGCTCGCGGGCCTGGGCAAGCCTGCCGTCGCCTGCCTCCTCGGTATGGAGGACGCCGACGGCCCGGTGACCGTGCGCGGCACGCTCGAGGGTGGCGCAGCCGCCGTCGCCGAGCTGCTCGGCACGAGCCTGCGGCTGGCGGAGGCGCCACCGCTGCCCCCGGCACCCTCCGCGCGCGGGGTCCTCGGGCTCTACACCGGCGGCACCCTCGCCGCGGAGTCGGCGGTCGTGCTGCGCCGCGCCGGGGTCACCGCCGAGATCCTCGACCTCGGTGACGACGAGTTCACCACCGGCCGGCCACACCCGATGATCGACCCTGCCGCCCGCTCCGAGCACGTCGTCGCCGCCGGCGCCCGCCGCGACGTCGGGGTGCTCCTCGTGGACCTCGTCCTGGGCCACGGCGCCAGCACCGACCCCGCGACCCCGCTCGCGGACGCCGTCCGCGAGGCGATCGCCACCGCCGCCGCCGACGGACGCGAGCTGCGCGTCCTCGGGTCCGTCTGCGGGACCGCGGCCGACCCCCAGGGGTTCGACGCCCAGCGCGCCGTCCTCGAGGAGGCCGGGGTCCTCGTCCACCCGTCCAACGCCGCCGCCGCCCGCGCCGCCGCCGCGCTCGTGGGCGCCACCCCCGAGGAGAACGCATGATCACCACCGGAGTCCGGGTCCTCAACGCGGGACTGCCGGTCATCGTCGAGGCCGTGCCGCCCGCCGACGTCGTCCAGCTCGACTGGCGCCCGCCGGCGTTCGGGGACGCGCTCGCCGCTGCCCGGGCGGTCGCGCTCGACACCCCTGCCACCCGTGAGGCCAACGCCGAGGCGATCGCCCGGGTGCACGCCGTCCGCCCTCGCCTCGTGGGCGTCCGGCCCGCCCGCGACGTCGTCCCCGGCATCGCCGAGGGCAGGACGCTGCTCCACGCCGGGCCGCCCATCGAGGTCGGGCGCATGTGCGGCCCGATGCGTGGCGCGCTCGTCGGCGCCGCGATCTTCGAGGGCTGGGCGCAGGACCGGGCGGGCGCGGAGGAGCTGCTCGACTCCGGGCAGATCAGCGTCGCGCCCTGCCACCACCACGGGGCGGTCGGCCCGATGGCCGGCGTGCTCGCCCCGTCGATGCCCGTCGTCGTCGTCGAGGACGAGGGCCGTCGGGCCTTCTCCTCGCTCAACGAGGGCCTGGGCAAGGTGCTGCGCTTCGGCGCCTTCGACGACGAGGTCGTCACCCGGCTGCGCTGGATGCGCGACGTGCTCGGCCCCGTGCTCGACGCCGCGCTCCAGGTGCACGGCCCGCTCGACGTCACCTCCCTCATCGGCCAGGCGCTCGCGATGGGCGACGAGGGCCACAACCGCAACATGGCGGCCACGAGTCTGCTCACCCGCAAGCTCGCGCCGGCCGTCGCGCAGCAGGACCGCGGCGTCGAGGTGCTGGAGTTCCTCGGGGGCAACGACCACTTCGCGCTCAACATCTCCATGGCGGCGGCCAAGCTCGCGATGGACGCCGCGAACGGGGTCCCCTGCTCGACGCTCGTCACCGCGATGGCGCGCAACGGGGTGGAGTTCGGGCTGCGGGTCGCCGGCACCGGCGACCGGTGGTTCACCGCCCCGGTCGGCCCAGCGGACGGCCTCTTCTTCCCCGGTTACGGCATCGAGGACGCCAACCCCGACCTCGGCGACTCCGCGATCACCGAGACCCTCGGGATCGGCGGGTTCGCGATGGCCGCCGCCCCGGCCATCACGAAGTTCGTCGGCGGGACGCCGGACGACGCGCTGGAGACGACGGTGCGCATGCGCCGCATCACCCTCGGCCCGCACCCCGCCTACCCGCTCCCGCCGCTGAACTTCGCCGGCAGCCCCAGCGGCATCGACGTCCTCAAGGTGCTCGACACCGGCGTCCTGCCCGTCATCAACACCGGCATCGCCCACCGCGAGGCCGGCATCGGGCAGATCGGCGCGGGCATCGTCGAGGCGCCGCCCGAGGTCTTCCTCCTCGCCGTCGCCGCGCTGCACGAGGAGGCCGGGCGTTGACCCGCACGGCGCTCGTCGCGATCGGCGGCAACGCCCTCGTCCTCGACGGGGAGCCGGGCTCGGTCCAGCGTCAGCAGGAGCGGGCAGCTACCTTCGGCGACCTCGTCGCCGACCTCGTCTGCGACGGGTGGACCGTCCTCGTCACCCACGGCAACGGGCCGCAGGTCGGCTACATCCTGCGCCGCGGCGAGCTCGTCGCCGCCGAGGCCGACGTCGAGGGGCTGCCCGACCTGCCGCTGTGGCTCGCCGTGGCCGACAGCCAGGGCGGGATCGGCCACATCCTCTCCGTCGCTGTGGACAACGCGCTCGTGCGGCGCGGGCGTCCCGAGCGGGCGGTCACCGTCCTCACCCACGCCGAGGTCGACGCCGCCGACCCCGCCTTCGACGACCCGACCAAGCCGATCGGCGGCGTCATGGGTGCCGAGGTCGCCCGCCGCCGGGCGGCCGAGGAGGGCTGGCGCGTCACCCAGACCGGCGAGGGTACCTTCCGCCGGGTCGTCCCGAGCCCGCGGCCGCGCCACATCGTGGAGTCCGAGCAGATCCGGGTCCTCATGGAGTCCGGTGCCGTCGTCGTCGCCGCGGGGGGCGGTGGCATCCCGGTCGCGCGCGACGAGGCCGGGTGGCGCTCGGTCGACGCCGTCATCGACAAGGACCGGGCCTCGGCGCTGCTCGCCGCGAGCACCGGCGTGGACACCCTCGTCCTCGTCACCGGCGTCGACGAGGTCTACGTCGGCTACGGCACCGAGCGCCAGCGCGCCCTGCGCACCGTGTCCGCGCAGGAGATGCGCGAGCACCTCGCGGCGGGGGAGTTCCCCGCCGGCTCCATGGGCCCCAAGGTCGAGTCGGCGCTGGCCTTCGTCGACGCCGGCGGCCAGCACGCGATCATCACGTCCCTGCCCAACCTCCGTGACGCGCTCACCGGACGGACCGGGACCCACCTCACTGCCGGGAACCACGTCGGTCCCGACCTCCACATGATCCCCACCCCCCGCCAGGAACAGGAGTTGCCATGATCACCGTGAAAGCGGACCCGTTCGCCTTCCCACTGGACCCGGACCACGTCGCCCTGCTGTGCATCGACTTCCAGCGTGACTTCATGGAGGCCGGTGGCTTCGGGGAGTCGCTCGGCAACGACGTCTCGACGCTGCGTACCGCCATCGAGCCCACCCGCGGGGTCCTCGCGGAGTTCCGCCGGCGCGGGTGGCCCGTGATCCACACCCGCGAGGGCCACCGCCCCGACCTCGCCGACCTCTTCCCCGCCAAGCGCGACCGCGGCAACCCGAGCCTGCGCATCGGTGAGGAGGGCCCGATGGGCCGCCTCCTCGTCCGCGGCTCCGCCGGCCACGAGATCATCCCCGAGCTCGCGCCCGTCGAGGGCGAGGTCGTCCTCGACAAGCCGGGCAAGGGCTCCTTCTACGCCACCGACCTCGAGACCATCCTCCGCGCCCGCGGCATCACCCAGCTCGTCGTCACCGGCGTCACCACCGAGGTGTGCGTGCAGTCCACCGCGCGGGAGGCCAACGACCGGGGCTTCGAGTGCCTCGTCCTCGCCGACTGCACGAGCTCCTACTTCCCGGAGTTCCACGAGTCGGCGCTGCGGATGTTCTCCGCCCAGGGCGCGATCGTCGGCTGGGTCGGGCAGTCGGGGCAGCTCCTCGACGCGCTCGGCGCCACCGAGGACGGAGCGGGACGATGAGCGCCACCGCGACCGGTCCCCGCCTGAAGTGGTGGACCAAGGGCGACTGGAACGGCCTGTTCGGCCTCGGCACCAACGTCCTGCTCAACGTCATCGTCCTCACCGGGCTGTGCCTCACGGTCGTCCAGATCCCCGGCGACACCGTCTACGGCAGGATCCTGCCCGCCCTGGGCATCGCGCTGCCGCTCGGCAACATCTGGTACGCGATCCTCGCCCGCCGCCTCGCCCGCCGGGAGAACCGCACCGACGTCACCGCGCTGCCCTACGGGCCGAGCGTGCCGCACACCTTCATCGTCGTCTTCGTCGTCATGCTGCCCGTCGCGCTGTCGACCGGTGACCCGCTCGCCGCCTGGCGCGCCGGCCTCACCTGGGCGTTCATCATCGGCGTCATCGTCCTCCTCGGGGCGATGTTCGGTCCCTGGCTGCGCAAGATCACCCCCCGTGCCGCCCTCCTCGGCGCCCTCGCCGGTATCTCCATCACCTTCATCTCGATGAGCCCGGCCGCTCAGATGTGGCAGGCCCCCTGGATCGCCTTCGTCGCCCTCGGCTTCATCCTCGTCGGGTGGCTGGCCAACCGGCCGATGCCCTTCGGCGTCCCGGTCGGGCTGCTCGCCGTCATCGTCTCCACCGTCATCGCGTGGATCGCCGTCGCCGCCGGCTGGTCGGGCATCCTCGAGCCCAGCGCCGTCTCCCAGGCGGTGAGCGACCTCGCGCTCCGGCTGCCCTTCCCGACCGGCGACGTCATCACCGGCATGGCGGACATCGCCCCGCTGCTCGCCTCGGCCATCCCGCTCGGCATCTACAACTTCACCGAGGGCATGACCAACGTCGAGTCCGCCGCCGCCGCCGGCGACCGGTACTCCGCCCGCCAGGTGCTCGCCGCCGACGGCCTCGGCGCGATCATCGGCTCCTTCCTCGGCTCGCCCTTCCCGCCTGCCGTCTACATCGGCCACCCGGGCTGGAAGGCCGTCGGCGGCCGGATCGGCTACTCCCTGGCCACCGGCGTCGTCGTCGCGGTCGTCTGCTTCACCGGGGTGGTCGGCCTGTTCCTCGCCGTCTTCCCGATGCAGGCGCTCGTCCCGGTGCTCCTCTACATCGGTCTGGTCATCGGGGCGCAGGCGTTCAACGTCAACGCCCGCCGCTACGCGCCGGCCATCGTCCTGGCGATGATCCCGAGCATCGCCGAGTGGGCCACCGGCCAGATCAACAACGCGCTGTCCTCCGCGGGCACCACCGCCCAGGAGGTCGGCATCGACGTCCTCGTCGCCAACGGCGTCGTCTACGACGGCCTGCACCTGCTCGGCCAGGGCGCCGTGCTCGTCGGCATCCTCGTCGGTGCCATCGCCTGCTTCGTCATCGACCGGCGGATGTACGCCGCGGCGATCACCGCCGGCATCGCCGCCGTACTCTCCTTCTTCGGCCTCATCAACGCGGTCGAGGTCGCGGTCAACGCCTCCCCGGGTGTCACCATCGGCTACCTGTTCCTCGGCATCGTCCTCGCCGGGTTCGGGTGGAAGGAGCGGCACGACACCGACCGCCCGCTCGACGACGAGGTGCTCTTCGTCAACGGCACCCTCATGCGGGGCCTGGAGCTGCACGACAACCTCACCGGCGCGGAGTTCGTCGAGGAGACGGCCACCGCACCCCGCTACCGGGTGCACACCATCGGCGACGTCCACCCGGGCATGTACGAGGTCGGGCCCGGCGAGACCGGCGCCTCGATCAGCGGCGAGCTCTACCTCGTCCCCACCGAGGTGCTCCTCAAGGTCATCGAGGGGGAGCCGCCCGGGCTCTACCGCGGCCCCGTCGAGCTCGCCGACGGGCGGGTGGTGCCCGGAATCCTCTTCGAGCGGGAGCGCGCCGAGCAGCACCCCGAGATCACCAGCCACGGTGGCTGGCGGCAGTACCGCGCGGCGACGGCGACGGTCCCTCGCTGAGCCCGCGGCACGGCACCGGAGGCGTCCCCGGCGGGGGCGCCTCCGGCGCGTGCGGGGTCAGGACCGGCGCTCGAGCACCCCGCGCACGAAGGCGGCCTGGCCGGCGTGCTCGAGGCAGTCGTCCAGGACGCTGACCAGCCGTACCCCGAGGGTCACCGGCGGGTCCCAGCGCTCGTCGACCACCCGGTCGAGGTCCTCGTCCCGCAGCCCTCGGATGAACTCGACGGACCGCTGGTGGACGGCGTCGTAGTACCCGAGCACCAGGCCGGCACCGAAGCCGCGGACGGCCCCCACCTCGGCCGACGTGTGGCCGTAGCCCACCCCGCCGACCGGCAGGTCGAACCGGGCGTCCCAGCCGTCGGAGGTCCACGCCTGCTCCCGGCCCGCGACCTCGGAGACGTGGTCGTCCTGCACCCGGGTGAGGTGCCACAGCAGCCAGCCGATCGAGTTCGCGTCCGGGTCGAGCCGGACGGCGAGGTCCTCGGGCCCGAGTCCCTCACCGGCGCGGTGGACCGAGCCCTCGATGCGCGACCACCCGTCGAGGAGCAGGTCGGTCGCGGCGCTCACCGCCCACCACCGACGAGGCCCTGCTCGGTGAGCCACTCGGTGGCGATCGTGGCGGAGTCGAGCTGCTCGTTCACGCTGCGCGCGTTGAGCGCGATGAGCTCCTCGGTGGTGAGGGCCGCGCTCACCGGGGCGAGGATGTCGGTGAGCTCCTCGGCGCGGTCCGCGGTGACGAGCGGGACGACGTTCTGCGCGAGGATCATGCTCTCCGGGTCCTCGAGGGTGACGAAGTCGCCGGTGGCGAGGTCCGGGTCGGCGGTGTAGATGTCACCCATGGTGATGGTGCCGTCGCGGATCGCGTCCTTGGTCAACGGGCCGCCGCTGTCGCCGATGGCGACGAAGTCGACGTCCACGCCGTAGAACTCCTGCAGCCCGTCCGGGCCGTAGGGGCGGCTCTCGAGCTCGGCGTTGCCACCGACGGTGATCTCGCCGTCGTAGCCGGCGAGGTCGGCCAGGCTGGTGATGCCGTTCTCCTCGGAGAACTCGGCGGTGACGTTGTAGGAGTCGGCGTCCTGCGCCTCGGCGTACTCGAGGACCGTCAGACCCTCGGGCAGCGCGTCCGGCAGCGCCGCGGCGACGTCCTGCGAGCTGCGCGCCTCGGTGTCGGGCACGTAGAACTGCAGGAGGTTGCCGGTGTACTCCGGGATGACGTCGACCTCGCCGCCCTCGAGGGCCTGGAGGTAGACGTCGCGCTGGCCGATCTGGAACTGGCGGGACACGTCGAGGCCGGCGTCCTCGAGCACCTGGGCGTAGATCTCGGCGAGGATCTCGTTGGAGTAGTAGGCCTGGGAGCCGACGACGACGGCGGCGTCGTCGGCCGCCGACGCCTCCTCCTCGGTCGGCTCGGCGAGCGGGTCACCCGACCCGCAGGCGGCGAGCGTGAGCACGGCAGTGGCCAGCAGGGCCACGCGGGAGGTCTTCATCGGTGTCCTTCCGTCGACGTGGAGAGCCTGCCCTGTCCGCCCGCCACCCGCACAGCGAAATAGCCGAGGACCGCGAAGACGGCGTCCAGGACGACGGCGAGGGCGACGATGGCGATGGCGCCACCGAGCATCTCGTCGTAGCGGCGCAGCGAGATCCCGCGCAGGATGTAGATGCCCAGGCCGCCCAGCCCGACGTAGGCGGCGAGCACGGCGGTCGCGACGATCTGCAGCGCCGCGCTGCGCAGCCCGCCGACGAGCAGCGGCAGCCCGAGGGGCGCCTCGACGCGCAGCAGCACCTGCCACGGGGTCATGCCCATCGCGCGGGCGGAGTCGGTGACCGCGCCGTCGACGTTCTCCACCCCGGCGTAGGCGCCGGCGAGCACCGAGGGCACCCCGAGGACGACGAAGACGACGGTCGCGGCGAGGTCCGCCTTCCCCACCCCGACGAGGAGGGTGAGGACGGTGAGCAGGCCGAGGGAGGGCAGCGCGCGCCCGGCGCCGGCGAGGGCGACGGTGAGCTGGCGGCCGCGGCCGGTGTGGCCCACGAGGTAGCCGAGCGGGACGGCGACGAGGGCCGAGACGAGCAGGGCCACCAGCGTGTACTGCAGGTGCTCACCGACCCGGTCGAGGACTGTTGCCCTCCCGGTCCACTGCTCGGGTGCGGTGAGCCAGGCCCACGCCTCGGCGAAGAGCGTCATCCGGCACCTCCCGCGGTGAGCTGGACGCGCCGTCCGGCCCGGGCGGCACGCCGGCTCGTCCACGGCAGCAGGAGCCTGCCGAGGAGGACGAGGAGGACGTCGAAGAGGACGGCGAGCAGAAGGGTCGCGAGGATCCCGGTGACGATCTCGGCGACGATCCCGCGCTGGAGGCCGTCGGTGAACAGGTAGCCCAGGCTGCGGGTGCCGATGAGCACGCCGACGGTCACGAGGCTCACCGTGCTCACCGCGACGACCCGCAGCCCGGCGAGGAGCACCGGGCCGGCGAGCGGCAGGTCGACGGCCCAGAACCGGCCCCACGCCGAGTACCCGAGCGCCGTCGCCGCCGAGCGGACGGCCGGGTCGACCGCCTCGAGGGCGTCGGTGACGGAGCGGACCATGAGCGCGACGGCGTAGATGGTGAGCGCGATGAGGACGTTGAGCTCGGACAGGAAGCTGATCCCGACGAGCGGGGGGATCAGGACGAACAGGGCGAGGGAGGGGATCGTGTAGAGCAGGCCGAAGGCCGCGAGGATCGGCCCGCGCGCCCGGCGACGGCGCCAGGCGAGGACACCGGGCGGCAGCGCGAGGACGAGGCCGAGCACGATGGGCACGACGCTGAGCCGGGCGTGGCGGAGGGCGAGGTCGGTGACGAGCCCGGTGTTGGCGAGGAACCAGTCCATCAGTGCTCCAGGACGCCCGCGGGCCGGCCGTCGGCGTCGACGGCGAGGCGTCGGCCGTCCACCTCGACGACGCGCAGCCGGCGGCGGCCGCGGTCGGCGCCGATGAAGCTCGCGACGAAGTCCGACGCCGGTGCGGCGAGGATCTCCGCCGGGGTGCCCTGCTGGGCGATCCGCCCGCCCTGCTCGAGGAGGACCACCGTGTCCCCGAGGCGGAACGCCTCGTCGATGTCGTGGGTGACGAAGACGATCGTCTTGGCGAGCTCGCGCTGGAGACGCAGCAGCTCCTCCTGCAGCTCGGTGCGCACGATCGGGTCGACGGCCCCGAACGGCTCGTCCATGAGGAGGATGTTCGGGTCGGTGGCCAGCGCGCGCGCCACCCCGACCCGCTGCTGCTGCCCGCCGGACAGCTCCTGCGGGTAGCGCTCGGCCAGACCCCGGTCCAGCCCCACGGTGTCCATGAGCTCCAGCCCTCGCTCGCGGGCCGCGGCCTTGGGCACCTTGGTGAGCCGCAGGACGGTGGTGACGTTGTCCAGCACGCGACGGTGGGGGAGCAGCCCGGCGCTCTGCATGACGTAGCCGATGCCGCGGCGCAGCTCGACGGGGTTGCGCTCGCGGACGTCGGTGCCGTCGATCTCCACCGTCCCGGAGGTCGGGTCGACCATCCGGTTGATCATCCGCAGCACCGTCGTCTTGCCCGAGCCGGACGAGCCGACGAGAACCGTGGTGCGGCGGGCGGGGATGACGAGGTCGAGGGAGGAGACCGCCTCCGCGTCCCCGAAGCGCTTGGTCACCGCGCGGAACTCGATCATGGCGCTCCTCGGTCGGGTGCGGGGCGGACGTCCCGAGCGTAGGGTCCCAGGACGTCGTCCGACCGTCGAGAGGGACCGAGATGTCCGCGAGCTACGACGTCGTCGTCGTCGGGGCCGGGCCGGTCGGGGAGAACGTCGCCGACCGCGCCGTGCAGGGAGGGCTGAGCGCCGTCGTCGTCGAGGACCGCCTCGTCGGCGGGGAGTGCAGCTACTGGGCCTGCACACCGTCCAAGGCACTGCTGCGCCCGGCCGACGCGCGCCGCGGCGCCCAGCGGGTCGGGGGCGCACGGCAGGCCGTCACCGGCGACCTCGACGTACGCGCCGTGCTCGAGCGGCGCACGTCCTTCGCGAGCGGCTGGGACGACGCGGGCCAGGTCGAGTGGCTCCGGTCGGCCGGCATCGACCTCGTCCGCGGCCGGGGTCGGGTGACCGGGGAGCGCGAGGTCACGGTGATCGGCGCCGACGCCGCGGAGCAGGTCCTCACCGCCCGGCACGCCGTCGCCGTGTGCACCGGCACGCGCCCGGTCGTTCCCGACGTCCCGGGGCTGCGCGAGGCACACCCGTGGACCAACCGGGAGGCGCTCGAGGCGAGCGAGGTCCCCGACAGCCTGGTCGTCATCGGCGGCGGGGTGGTGGCCTGCGAGCTCGCCGGCGCGTTCGCCGATCTCGGTGCCGAGGTGACGCTGCTCGTGCGCAGCCGGCTGCTCGGCGGGTACGAGCCCTTCGCCGGCGAGCTCGTCGGCGAGGCGCTGGAGGAACGCGGCGTGGACGTGCGCCGCGGCGTCTCGGCCACGCGGGTGCGGGTGGCCGACGGCGTGCGCGAGGTCGAGTGCGACGACGGCCGGACGGTGCGTGCCGCGCAGCTCCTCGTCGCGACCGGCCGCGAGCCGCAGTCCGACCTGGGGCTGGAGACCGTCGGCCTGGAGGGCGGATGGCTGCAGGTCGACGAGACGCTGCGGGTGCTCGACGGGGCGGGGGAGCCCATCGAGTGGCTCTACGCCGTCGGCGACGCGAACCACCGCAGGCTCCTCACCCACCAGGGCAAGTACCAGGCGCGCGCGGCCGGGGACGTCATCGCCGCCCGGGCCGCGGGCCGACCCGTGGACGACGTCCGGTGGGGCGTCCATGCCGCGACCGCCGACCACCTCGCCGCCACACAGGTCGTCTTCACCGACCCGCAGGTCGCGTCGGTGGGGCTGACGGCTGCCGGCGCGCAGGACGCGGGCCTGCGCACGCGCGTCGTGGACTACGACCTCGGAGCCGTCGCGGGCGCCGCGATCCACGCCGACGGGTACACGGGCCGGGCGCGCATGGTCGTGGACGAGGACCGGCGCGTCGTCGTCGGGGCGACGCTCGTGGGTCAGGACGTCGCGGACCTGCTGCACGCGGCGAGCGTCGCGATCGCCGGCGAGGTGCCGATCGACCGGCTGTGGCACGCGGTGCCGGCCTTCCCCACGATGAGCGAGATCTGGCTGCGCCTCCTCGAGACCTACGGCCGCCCCACCCCCTGACCCGCCGCCCCTCCCGCCCCCAGGACCAGCCCTCTGCCCCAGGCCCTCCGCCCCCCGGGCCCCCGGCCCCCTCCCCCTCCCCGCGACAGCCGACTTGTGCGCGACAGCCGACTTCCGCGCGAGAGCCGACTTCCGCGCGAGAGCCGACTTGTGCGCGACAGTCGACTTCCGCACGGGCGCCGACGTCTGCGTCACAACGGCGCCCCTCACCCCGCCCGCCGCGCGCAGGACCAGTAACGTCGACGACCGACGAGACCCGCCACCGGACGGCGGGAGGGGAGGAGCGCCTCGCATGAACGAGCCGGACTGGGTGAGGCACGCGGTCCTGTGGCAGGTGTACCCGCTCGGCTTCCTCGGGGCGGAGCCGACGCGCGCGGAGGTCGGTGACGAGGTCCGTCACCGGCTGGCCGGGCTCGAGCCGTGGCTGGACCATGCCGTCGAGCTCGGTGCCTCGGGCATCCTCCTCGGCCCGGTCTTCGACTCGCGGACGCACGGCTACGACACCACCGACCACCTCCGGGTGGACCCGCGCCTGGGTGACGAGGAGGACCTCGTCGCGCTCTTCGCCGCGGCCCACGAGCGCGGGCTGCGGGTGGTCCTGGACGGGGTGTTCAACCACGTCGGCCAGGACTTCGCCATGTTCCGCCGCGCCCTCGCCGACGGGCCCGACTCACCCGCCGCGCGCTGGTTCCGCCTCCACTGGCCCGACCCGCAGGCGCCCGACGGCGGTGGCACCCCCACCCACGAGGACTTCGAGGGCCACTCGGCGCTCGTCGCCCTCGACCACGGCGAGCCGGCCGTCGCCGAGCACGTCGAGCGGGTGATGACGTACTGGCTCGACCGCGGCGCGGACGGCTGGCGCCTCGACGCCGCCTACGCCGTCCCGCCGACGTTCTGGAAGCCCGTCCTCGACCGGGTGCGCGCCCGCCACCCGGACGTGTACGTCGTCGGGGAGGTCATCCACGGTGACTACCAGGGGATCGTCGCGAGCTCCGGGATGGACTCGGTGACCCAGTACGAGCTGTGGAAGGCGGTGTGGAGCGCGCTCAACGACCGCAACCTCTGGGAGCTCGACCACGCCCTGCGTCGCCACGACGAGTTCTCCGACGCGTTCGCGCCGCTGACTTTCGTCGGCAACCACGACGTCACGAGGATCGCCAGCCGCCTCACCGACCCCCGGCACCTCGACCACGCGCTCGCGGTGCTCCTCACCGTGCCGGGCACCCCGTGCGTCTACGCGGGCGACGAGCACGGGTTCACCGGCGTCAAGGAGGAGCGCGAGGGAGGCGACGACGCCGTCCGCCCGGCCTTCCCGGCCACGCCTGCCGACCTCAGCCCTCTCGGCCTGCCGGTGTTCCACCGCCACCAGGAGCTCATCGGGCTGCGCCGCCGGCACCCCTGGCTGCACGACGCGCGTCTCGAGGTCCTCCACGTCTCCGACCCGCTGCTCGTCTACCGCGTCTCGGCCGGGGAGGAGGCGCTCGTCGTCCTCCTCAGCACGGACGACGACGAGGTGCGCTGGGGGCTGCCGTCCGACGTCCCGGTCGCCGGCCACGAGCCGGCGACGGCGCTCGCCGGTTCAGGGGCGGTCGTCGACGGCGGCCGCACCGTCGTCCTGCCCCCTCACGGCTGGTGCGTGGTGGGCTGAGCAGTCCCTGCGCGCCCGCAGGGGACGTCGCCCGCACCGTGACCCGCCACCGGCGGCCGGCTCAGGCCGCGCGCTCCAGCGCGAGGAGCAGCTCCTTGGCGGGCAACCCGCCCAGGTAGCCACCGATCCCGCCGTCGCTGCGCAGCACCCGGTGGCACGGCACGACGATCGGCAGCGGGTTCGTCGCGCACGCCGACCCGACGGCACGCACCGCCCGCGGGTTGCCCACGTGCCCGGCGACCTCCGCGTAGCTCTCGGTCCGCCCGTAGCCGATCGTGCGCAGGTGCTCCAGGACGGTGCGGCGGAACCCGTGGGACAGCGCGAGGTCGACGTCGACGTCGAACGCGGTGCGAGAGCGGTCGAAGTACTCCTCGAGCTGGCGGGCCACGGCGTCGAGCCGGGCGGGGGCGCGCAGGACGCGCGGGCCGACCCGCTGGGCGAGGTCGGTGAGGACGCGGTCGTGGTCCTCGAACGCGAACGCGACCCGGACGAGCCCGCGGTCGGTCGCGGCGAGCAGCAGCGGCCCGACGGGGGAGTCGACCTGCCGGTAGGCGACGTCGAGGAGCCCGTCGCGTGCGGCGTCCTCGGCGAGGCGGGTGCGCAGCCGCTCGAGGGTGAGGGTGTCGTCGGTGGGGAAGAGGTCGCTCATCGTCGGTCTCCGGCGGGTTGGGCGCCGTACTGGCGGCGCAGGGTCCTCATGCCGTCCGCGGCG
>NZ_VDFS01000015.1:25160-69234 GCF_006151955.1 Georgenia sp. 311
ACCAGACCTCGGCGACCTCCTCGCCCGGCTCCCCAGGCGGGCCCGGCGGCTCGGGCAGGTGCTCGGCCGGCCGGGGCCGGCGGGCGCGGGCCCGCAGCACGTCCACCGCCTTGCGGTGGGCGATCGTCACGAGCCACGCCTCGAGGTTCGCCCCGGCGGGCAGCGCGGGGTAGGCGCGCAGCGCGGCGAGGAACGTCTCGGACCACGCGTCGTCGGCGTCGTGGGGGCCGACGACGGCGCGGCACACACGCAGGACGGTCGCGCCGTGGTGGGCCACGACCTCCTCGAACGGCGGCTTGGTCATCATCACCCCGTAGACGTCGCGGGCGGCCCGGACGTGAGGTCTAGATCCAGGACGGGAGCCACATGTGTGAGCGCCAGTTCTCGTAGGAGATCGTCTCACCGGTCCACACCGGCCAGAAGTAGACGAACGCGGCCACCGCGAGGAGGCAGACGACGGCGAGCGCCGTCCAGCCCACGCGGCGCGTGCGCGCCGCCTCGTCGGCGTCGCCCACCTCGTCCGCGTCGTCGGAGCGGCCAGCCTCGTCCGCGTCCGCGTCCGCGGCGTCGGCGTCCGGGTCCTCCGCGGCGTCGGCGGGCAGCGCGTCGTCACCGGCCGGCTCCGGGGCCGGCAGGTCACCGGGCCGCCTCGCCCGCCCGTGGGGCGGGGGCAGCAGCCCGCCGAGCCACGCGATCGCGAGGACGAGGGTGAGGGCGACGTAGGGAGCCAGGGCGATGGCGTAGAACGTGAAGATCGTGCGGTGGGCGTAGGCGAACCACGGGAGGTAGACGGCCGCGTAGCCAGCGAGGGCCACCCAGCCGCGCCAGTCGCGGCGCACGACCGCCATCCACAGGACGACGAGAAGCGCCAGCGCCCCCAGCCACCACACGACCGGGTTCCCCAGCGAGGTGATCGCCTGGATGCAGCGGTCGCTGCCGCAGTCGCCCTCGACCGGGCTCTCCCAGTAGAAGGAGGTCGGGCGGACCTGCAGGATCCAGCCGGCCGGGTGGGCCTCGTAGTTGTGCTCGGAGTCCAGCCCGTTGTGGAAGTCCCACGCGCGCAGGTGGTACTCCCACAGGGAGTTGAGCGCGTTCGGCAGCCAGGAGCGGGGGACGGTGCCGTTCTGGGCGAGCTGGTCCGCCGCCCACTGGCGCAGGTAGCCGCCGGGGGTGGCGAACCAGGAGAACCACCCGGCGACGTAGGTGAGCGCCGCGACGGGGACGAGGGAGAGGAACGCCGGAACCCCGCCGCGGAAGACGCCGCCGCCGAACCACAGCCGCGCCCCGATCGCGCGGCGGGCACACAGGTCCCACACGACGACGAGGATCCCGAAGACGGCGAGCGCGTAGATCGCCGACCACTTGACCCCGCCGCCCAGACCGAGCAGCACGCCGGCGAGCACGAGCCACCAGCGCATGCCGGTGCGCGGGCCCCACGGGTCGGTGAGCCGCCCGTCCCCGCGCTCGGCGAGGTCCGCGGCGGCGGCGCGCGCGAGCCGCCGGCGGGTCTGCTCGCGGTCGATGAGGACGGCGGCGAGGGCGGCGATGACGAAGAAGCCGAGGAAGACGTCGAGCAGGCCGATGCGCGAGCCGGTGAAGTGCAGGCCGTCGACGGCGAGCAGCAGGCCGGCGGCGCACCCGAGGAGCGTGGACCCGGTGAGCCTGCGGGTGAGGCGGGCCAGGACGAGCACCGTCGCCGCGCCCGCGACGGCCGCGGAGAACCGCCAGCCGGCTCCGTTGTCCGCGCCGAAGAGGCGCAGGCCGAGCGCGATGAGCCACTTGCCCACCTGCGGGTGGACGACGTAGTCCGGGTCGCTGGACAGGTCCGAGAAGTCCCCGACCTTGAACCGGTCGTTGACGCCCTCGCCCTCCCACTCACCCTCGTAGCCGAGGACGAGGAGCGAGTACGCCTGCTTGACGTAGTACGTCTCGTCGAAGATCAGGCGGGTCGGGTGGTTGAGGTCGACGAGGCGCAGGACCGCGGCGATCGCGGTGACGACGAGCGGTCCCAGCCAGCCCCACAGCCGGTCCGTGGGACCGGGGCGCAGGAGCCGCGAGCGCAGGTCCTCCTCGATCTCGGCGGCGCTGCGCGCGTCGACGCGCTCGGGCTCCGTGAGGTCGAGCGACGTGCTGTGGGTCTCGTCTCCCGGCGCTGTCACGCAGGTGAGTGTAGGTCGTGCCCCCTGCCCGGCGCGGCCGAGCCGACCTCCCCGCGAGAGCCGACTTCTGCGCGAGAGCGGAGTTGTGCCGGGTCAGTCCCGGGCGGCGAGCGCGGCCTGGTAGAGCTCGCGCTTGCTCAGGCCGGTCGCGGCGGCCACGGCGGCGGCGGCGTCCTTGAGCCGTTCACCGGCCTCGGCGCGGGCGACGACCTCCGCCACGTGGTCCTCGGTGCGGGCCGCGCGCGGCTCGGCGCCCGCGACGACGAGCGTCACCTCACCGCGCACCCCGTCCCGCGCCCACTCGGCGAGCTCGGAGAGCGGTCCGCGGCGGATCTCCTCGTAGGTCTTGGTGAGCTCGCGGCAGACGGCGGCCCGGCGGTCCTCGCCGAACGCGTGGGCCATGGCCGCGAGGGTGTCGCCCACGCGGTGCGGGGAGTCGAAGAAGACCATCGTGCGCTGCTCGTCGGCGAGGCCGGCGAAGGTCCGCTCCCGGTCACCGGGGCGGCGCGGGGCGAACCCCTCGAAGCAGAACCTGTCGGTGGCCAGGCCGGAGACGGCGAGGGCGGTGAGCACGGCGCTCGGTCCGGGCAGCACGCTCACCGGCACCCCGCCCGCGACGGCGACGCCCACGAGCCGGTACCCGGGGTCGGAGACCGAGGGCATGCCGGCGTCGGAGACGACGAGCACCCGCCGACCCTCGCGGGCGTGGGCGACGAGCACGGGCGCCCGCTCCTGCTCGTTGTGCTCGTGGAAGCTCACCAGCTCCCCCTCCACCCAGACGCCGAGGCGGCGGGCGAGCGCGAGCAGCCGGCGGGTGTCCTCCGCGGCGACGACGTCGGCCTCGGCGAGTGCGCGCAGCAGCCGGGCGGGGGCGTCCCCGGCGTCGCCGATGGGGGTGGCGGCGAGGACGATCTGGCCGCCCTCACCGCGCCAGGGCGACCGCCCGGCAGCGGCGGACTCCTCGCCGTCGGCCGGATCCTGCGCGTGCTCCGCCAGCTCGTCCATCACCCCAGTGTGGCCCAGGCGGGCCGACAGCCCGCACGTCAGGGTGCCCCGCGAGGTGGGGCACCCTGACGTTCCCCGGCGCGGCGCGGGCCGGTCAGCGCACGACGACGACGGGGATCGTCGCGTCGCGGACGGCGGTCGTGGCCGTCGAGCCGATGAGCATGTTGCTCAGCCGAGAGCGTCCCTTGGAGCCGACGACGAGCACGTCGGCACCCTTGGCGGCGGCGAGCAGCGCGTGGTCGGGGCGGGTGAAGGCGGTGTGCGCGTGGATCTGCAGTCCGGGGTGGGCAGCGGCGGCCGCCTCGGCACGCCGCTGCGTCTCGGCGCGGGTCGCCTCCTGCATCTCGGTGATCGAGGGCGTCGTGCCGAACGGGGCGTCCTCGGGGCGTACGCCCGTGGGGATCGACCACGCCCGCACGACGTGGAGCTCCGCACCCCGGCGCGCCGCCTCCGCGGCCGCGTACTCGATCGCACGCGCCGCACACGGCGAGCCGTCGTCCCCGACCAGGACCCCGCCGTCGACCTCCGCCACGGTCCGGATCCCGGCCATCGGGGTCCAGCTGGCGCTCTGGGAGATGTCGTCGTCGGCCATGCCACCACTGTATTCCTGTGGCGCACGTCTCGGGCCCGGGGCGCCGTGGGACGATGGCGGCGAGCCCGTCGACCCGGAGGAGAACCGCATGAGTGAGAGCCGCGCCCTCGTCGTCGTCGACGTGCAGCCGACGTTCTGCGAGGGCGGTGCCCTGCCCGTCGCCGGCGGCAACGCCGTCGCCCGCGCGATCGCCGAGTACACCGCCGCGCACCGTGACCGCTACGCGCTCGTCGTCACCACCCAGGACTGGCACATCGAGCCGGGGCGCCACTTCGCCACCCCGCCCGAGGAGCCGGACTTCGTCGACACGTGGCCGCCGCACGGGGTCGCGGGCACCGCAGAGGCCGAGCTGCACCCGGCGCTCGCGGACCTCGCCCCCGACGCCTCGGTCCGCAAGGGCCAGTACGCCGCCGCGTACTCCGGCTTCGAGGGCACCGACGACGAGGGCCGCACCCTCGCCGAGCTGCTCGAGGGGGTCGACGCCGTCGACGTCGTCGGGCTCGCGGAGTCCCACTGCGTCAAGGAGACCGCGCTCGACGCGGTGCGCGCCGGAATGAGCGTCCGGGTGCTCAGCGACCTCACCGCCCCGGTGACCCCGGAGCAGGGGGAGACCGCCCGTGCGCAGCTGCGCTCGGCGGGCGTGGAGATCGCCACCTCACGCTGACCCGCGGAAGTCGGCTGTCGTGCGGAAGTCGGCTGTCGGGACAAAGTCGGCTGTCGGGACAAAGTCGGCTGTCGTGCGGAAGTCGGCTGTCGCGACAAAGTCGGCTGTCGGTGGGGGAGGGGGAGTGGCGCGGGAGGGGCAACTAGGCTTGTGCCCATGACCAGCATCCTCTCGGCGGTGGCCTGGCCCTACGCCAGCGGCCCGCGGCACATCGGACACGTGGCCGGCTTCGGCGTTCCCTCCGACGTCTTCAGCCGGTTCATGCGCATGGCCGGCCACGACGTCCTCATGGTGTCGGGCACCGACGAGCACGGCACCCCGATCCTCGTCGCCGCCGACGCCGCGGGGGTCAGCGCCCGCGAGCTCGCCGACCGCAACAACCGCCTCATCGTCGAGGACCTCGCCGCCCTCGGGCTGTCCTACGACCTGTTCACCCGCACGACGACGCGCAACCACTACGCCGTCGTCCAGGAGATGTTCCAGGTCGTCCACGAGAACGGCTACATGGTCGAGCGGACCACCAAGGGCGCGATCTCCCCGTCCACCGGGCGCACCCTGCCCGACCGGTACATCGAGGGCACCTGCCCGATCTGCAAGTACCCCGGCGCGCGCGGGGACCAGTGCGACAACTGCGGCAACCAGCTCGACCCGACCGACCTCATCGACCCGCGCTCGCGGATCAACGGCGAGACCCCGGAGTTCATCGAGACCCGGCACTTCTTCCTCGACCTCCCGGCGCTCGCCGAGGCGCTGGGGAAGTGGCTCGACGGGCGCGAGGCCTCGGGCACGTGGCGGCCCAACGTCATCCGCTTCTCCAAGAACATCCTCGCCGACATCAAGCCGCGTGCGATGACGCGCGACATCGACTGGGGCATCCCGGTGCCGCTCGACGGGTGGCGCGACCAGCCGACCAAGCGGCTGTACGTGTGGTTCGACGCCGTCATCGGCTACCTGTCGGCCTCCATCGAGTGGGCCCGGCGCAGCGGCGACCCGGACGCGTGGCGGCGCTGGTGGAACGACCCCGAGGCGCTGTCCTACTACTTCATGGGCAAGGACAACATCGTCTTCCACTCCCAGATCTGGCCGGCCGAGATGCTCGCCTACAACGGCGAGGGCGAGTACGGCGGGAAGCCCGGGGAGTACGGCACGCTCAACCTGCCCACCGAGGTCGTCTCGAGTGAGTTCCTCACCATGGAGGGCAAGAAGTTCTCCTCCTCCCGCGGCGTCGTCATCTACGTCCGTGACGTCCTCGAGCGCTACCAGGCCGACGCGCTGCGCTACTTCATCTGCGTGGCCGGCCCGGAGAACCAGGACAGCGACTTCACCTGGGCCGAGTTCGTCCGCCGCACCAACGGCGAGCTCGTCGCCGGGTGGGGCAACCTCGTCAACCGCACCGCCTCGATGATCCACAAGAACATCGGGGAGATCCCGCCCGCCGGGGAGCTCATCGAGCCCGACCTCGAGCTGCAGGCGACGATCGCCGAGGGCTTCGACACCGTCGGGGCGCTCATCGCCCGCCACCGCCAGCGCGCGGCGATCCAGGAGGCCATGCGGCTCGTGGGCGAGGCGAACAAGTACATCACCGACATGGAGCCCTACAAGCTCAAGGACGAGTCGCAGCACGCGCGTCGCGCGACGATCCTCCACGTCGCCGCCCAGGCGGTGAGCGACCTCAACGTCATGCTCAGCCCGTTCCTGCCGCACAGCGCGAACGTCATCGACGCGATCATCGGCGGCAGCGGGGACGTCGCCCCGCTCCCGCGGATCGAGGAGGTCGAGGACCTCGACGGCGGCCCGGGCTACCCGGTCATCACCGGCGACTACAGCGGCGTGCCGGAGTGGGGACCGCGCCCCGTGCGGGTCGGCGCCCCCATCGCCAAGCCGGTCCCGGTCTTCACCAAGCTCGACGACTCGGTCGTCACCGAGGAGCTCGCGCGCCTCGGCGTCGAGCCCGAGGGCGGCGACACGGAGTGAGCCGCCGCGAGCGCGGCTGGCCGCCGGTCCCGGAGGCACTGCCCGTCGCCGTCGTCGACAACCACACCCACTTCCCGGTGGGCGCCGACGACGACCCGGGCGTGCGCGAGGGCAGCGACCCGCTCACCATGGCCGAGCAGCTCGAGCGCGCGGCCGCGGTGGGCGTGGACCGGATGGTCCAGGTCGGCTGCGACCTCGACACCCTCGCCCCGAGCGTCGCGCTCGCCGAGGAGCACCCCGAGATCGTCGCCGCGCTCGCCATCCACCCCAACGAGGCGCCGCTGCACGCCGGGGTGCTGGAGGTCGCGCCGGACGGGCTTAACCCCGCCCTCGCCCCGCGGCACGAGACGTCGCTGGCCGACGCGGTCGTCCGCGTCGCCGAGCTCGCCCGCCACGAGCGGGTGAGGGCGATCGGGGAGACCGGGCTGGACTACTTCCGGGGCGGGGAACGCGCCCGGGAGGTGCAGCGCGCGGCCTTCCGCGAGCACGTCGCGATCGCCAAGGAGCTGGGCCTGGCGCTGCAGATCCACGACCGCGACGCCCACGAGGACGTCGTCGCCCTCCTCCTCGCCGACGGCGCCCCCGAGCGCACCGTCTTCCACTGCTTCTCCGGGGACGTCGGGCTGGCCCGCGCCTGCGCCGAGCACGGCTGGTACGTCTCGGTGGCCGGACCGGTGACCTTCAAGGCGAACGACGACCTGCGCGCCGCCGTCCGGGAGGTGCCCCGCGAGCTCCTCCTCGTCGAGACCGACGCCCCGTACCTCACCCCGGCCCCCCACCGCGGACGGCCCAACGCGCCCTACCTGCTGCCGCTCACCGTGCGGCGGCTGGCGGAGGAGACGGGCGTCCCGCTGGCCGACCTGTGCCACTCGCTGACCGCGAACACCGAGGCCGTGTACGGCACCTGGTGACCGGCCCGGAGCGCCCTCACCGGCGCTCCCGGGACCTCCGGTGGGAGTGGGGACGACCACAACGACTACCACTCAAGGTCACGAATCGGTTACGGTCGGGGTCAGGTCAGTCATCACCCGCGCGGGCGACCGCGCCGGGTGGCCCTCCCTCCAGACAGGACCCTGTAGTGCACGACGCCCTCCACCGTGGCCGTCACCGTGAGGTGACCGCGGCCCCCAAGCGACTTCGCACCCTCGCCCGGCGCGGCCTCCACACCACGGTCATCGCCGTCATCGCCGGCGGGACCCTCGCGTTCGCCGACGCCGCGACGCCGACGGCGGCCGAGCTCGCCGCCAGCGCCTCCCTCACCCCGGCGGCCGCCGTCGCCGAGGGCGAGGCGATCGACCGCAGCGCTCTGGGTGCCTCGCGCTTCGAGGCCCGTTCTGCCCTCGGCGGCCTCGTCGCCGTCGACCTCGTCGTCGACGGCGAGGTGCGCGAGCTCACCTCCCAGGCGGCCACCGTCGCCGACCTCCTCGCCGAGGCGGGCGTCGTCGTCGACCAGGACGACGTCGTGTCGGCCCCGCTCGCCACGCCCCTCGTCGCCGGCATGACCATCGAGGTCACCACGGTCGAGACCGTGGACGAGCACGTGAGCGAGACCGACCCGCACACCACCGTCGAGGAGGAGGACGACACCCTCCCCCGAGGCGAGCGCCGCGTCGTCACCGAGGGTGTCGACGGCGTCACCGCCACGACCTACCGCGTCACCGTCACCGGCGGTGAGGAGACCGGCCGCGAGGTCATCGCCCGCGCCGTCGTGAGCGAGCGGGTCGACGAGGTCGTGCACGTCGGCACGGCCGACCCGCAGCCCGTGGCTCCCGCCGCCCCGGAGGCCTCCGCAGGCACGCCGGGCCCGGTCGTCAGCGGTGACCCCAAGGCGATCGCGGCCGACATGGTCGCCGCGCGCGGCTGGGGCAGCGACCAGTTCAGCTGTCTCGACACCCTGTGGGAGCGCGAGTCCAACTGGAACCCGCTCGCCGAGAACCCGAGCTCCGGCGCCTACGGCATCCCGCAGTCGCTGCCCGGCTCGAAGATGGCCTCGGTCGGCTCCGACTGGCGCACCAACCCCGCCACCCAGATCACCTGGGGCCTGAACTACATCGCGGGCCGCTACGGGACGCCCTGCGCCGCCCTCGGCCACAGCAACTCCGTCGGCTGGTACTGACCGCCGATAGCATTGCACGGCTCACATCCCTGGACCGACGCGTAACAATACGGTTACAGTCGCCCACGGACGATGTGTCCGCCAGTCGCCTCGCGGTGACGCACCCAGCCGGATCAGACCCCTCCCGGGGACCTTCGGGTCCTCGCTGAGTCGGCTGCCCTCAGGGGCAGCCGGCCCCGTCTGTGCCGGGACGCGCAACCCAAGGAAGCTCGTGGCATCGAACGACGCCGTCCTCCCTCCCTCCACCCCTGACGCTGACCAGCCCCGCCGGCGGCACCGGCGCCGCGCCCTCGTCGCGACGCTCGCCGCCGCCGCCATCGCCACCGGCGGTGGGATCGCCGCCGCCGCGGCCCACAAGTCCGTCCAGCTCGACGTCGACGGCGTCGAGCGCACCGTCTCCACCTTCGCCGGCTCCGTCGCCGGCCTGCTCGACGAGCAGGACGTCGCCGTCGGGGAGCGCGACGCCGTCGGCCCCGACCCCGACGCCCCCCTCGAGGACGGCGACCTCGTCGTCGTCCGTAGCGCGCGCCAGATCCGCGTCGACGTCGACGGCGAGCAGCGGGCGATGTGGACCACCGCCGACACCACCGCTGAGGCGATCCAGTCCTTCGGGGAGGGCGGCCGCGAGATCACCGTCGCCGCCTCCCGCTCCCGTGACGGCAGCCGGCAGGCGCTGGACATGCCCCTCGTCGACGGCGAGCCGGTCGACGTCGTCGTGGACGGACAGACCATCCGCGTCACCCCCGAGGGCGAGGCCCACGTCGACGACGTCCTCGACCTCGCCGGCACGTCCCTCGGCAAGCTCGACGACGTCGTCGTCGGCACCGGGGACGACGACATCGTCCAGGTGACCGTCACCCGCGGGCAGCACAGCATGCGCACCCACGTCGAGCCCGTCCCCTACGAGACGACCGAGCAGGAGGACGACTCGCTGTACGTCGGCGAGCGTCGCGTCGTCCAGGAGGGCGCCGAGGGCCTGCGCGTGCGCGCCGCCCTCCACGTCAGGACGGGTGACCAGGAGTCCGCAGGCGAGGCGAGCGAGTTCGTCACGGTGACCGAGCCGGTCGCCGAGATCGTCGCCGTCGGCACGAAGGAGCGGCCCGCTCCCCAGCCCGCCGCGCCCGCCGCCCCCGCCCCGAGCGCGAGCGGCTCCTCCTCCGGCTCCTCCAGCGGCGGCTCCGCGACCCCGAGCGCCCCTTCCGGCGCGGTGTCCGGTGACGTCTGGGCGGCGCTCGCCCAGTGCGAGTCCGGCGGCAACCCGACGGTCGTCAGCTCCAACGGGCTCTACCACGGGCTCTACCAGTTCTCCGTGTCCACCTGGCAGTCCGTCGGCGGCACCGGCCTGCCGTCCCAGGCCTCCCCGGCCGAGCAGACCCAGCGCGCCCAGATGCTCCAGGCCCGCTCCGGCTGGGGCCAGTGGCCCCACTGCTCCGCCAAGCTCGGCCTGCGCTGACCCTCCGCCCTCCCGCCCCCGTGCCGCCCCGGACCCCCGGCGCGGCGCGGGGGCGGAGCGGCGTCCACGGACCGGCGGCTAGGCTCGACGTCGTGAGCCACGACCCCGCCCCTGCCACCGCAGACCCCCTCCTGGGCCCCGCCGACGTGCGGGCCCTGGCCGGTGCCCTCGGGATCCGGCCGACGAAGACCCTCGGCCAGAACTTCGTCGTCGACCCGGGCACGGTCCGCAAGATCGTGCGCACCGCGGGGATCGAGGCGGGCGACGTCGTCGTCGAGGTCGGCCCGGGCCTCGGCTCCCTCACGCTCGCGCTGCTGGAGACAGGGGCGCGCGTCGTCGCGATCGAGATCGACCCCGTGCTCGCCGACGCGCTGCCCCGCACCGTGGCGGCCCGCATGCCCGAGGCCGCCGACCGGCTCGTCGTCGTCACCTCCGACGCGATGGACGTCACCGAGCTGCCCGCCTTCCCCGGCGAGGAGGAGCCCGCCGAGCCCGGCGCGCTCGTCGCCAACCTGCCCTACAACGTCGCGGTGCCCGTGCTCCTCACGCTGCTCGAGCGGCTGCCCAGCCTGCGCCACGGCCTCGTCATGGTGCAGGCCGAGGTCGCCGACCGGCTCGCCGCCCCGCCCGGGTCGCGCACCTACGGCGTCCCCTCCGCCAAGGCGGCCTGGTACGCCGCCGCGCAGCGCTCGGCCACCATCGGACGGACGGTCTTCTGGCCCGTCCCCAACGTCGACTCCGCGCTCGTGCGCCTCGAGCGGCGCGAGCCCCCCACCACCACCGCGAGCCGCGCGGAGGTCTTCGCGGTCGTCGACGCCGCGTTCAGCCAGCGTCGCAAGACCCTGCGCTCCGCCCTGGCCACGTGGGCCGGGTCCCCCGCGGCGGCCGGTGAGGCCGTCACCGCCGCCGGGCTGGACCCGACGCTGCGCGGCGAGCGGCTCGGCATCGCCGAGTTCGCCCGCATCGCCGAGCAGCGCCCGGTGACGCGGTGAGCACCGGCCCCGAGGTCCGGGTCCGCGCCCCCGGCAAGATCAACCTCGCGCTGCGCGTCGGGCCGCCCGACGGGGACGGCTACCACCCCCTCGCGACGGTCTTCCAGGCCGTCTCCCTCCACGAGGACGTCATCGCCGCCCCGGCCCTCGACCTGCGCCTCACCGTCGAGGGCCCCGACGCCGACCGCGTCCCCCTCGACGACTCCAACCTCGCCCTGCGGGCCGCGCGCCTCCTCCAGGAGCGCACCGGCATCACCGCCGGCGCCCACCTCCACATCGTCAAGCAGGTGCCCGTCGCCGGCGGCATGGGCGGCGGGTCCGCCGACGCCGCCGCCGCCCTCCTCGCGTGCGACCAGCTGTGGGGTGCGGGCCTGGACCGCACCGAGCTCGTCGCGCTCGCCCGCGAGCTGGGCGCCGACGTCCCCTTCGCGCTCACCGGGCTCACCGCCGTCGGCACCGGCCGCGGCGACGTCCTCACCTCCGCGATGGTCAGCGGCACCTACCACTGGGTGCTCGCCGTCCAGGACGTCGGCCTGTCCACCCCCGAGGTCTTCGCGGCCTTCGACGACGACGGCGGGCGCGCCGCCCCCGCCCCGCACCTCGACGACGCGCTGCTCGCCGCCTTGCGCGCGGGCGACCCGCACGAGGTCGCCCGGCACCTCGTCAACGACCTCGAGGGCCCGGCCCTCGACCTGCGCCCCGAGCTCCGGGACGTCCTCGCCGCCGCGGACCGTGCCGGTGCCCTCGCCGCGGTCCTCTCCGGCTCCGGCCCGACCGTCGCCGCCCTCGCCGTCGACGAGCGGCACGCCCGCTCGGTCGCCGCCGTCGTGCGGGAGGCCGAGGTGGCCCGCGACGTCCTCGTCGTCAGCGGCCCCGCCCCCGGTGCCCGCGTCCTCGAGCACGTGTCGGGCGGCTGACCCGGACCGGCGCGGCGACCCGCGCTCGGGTAAAGTCGTCTGCGGCGTGCCGGGAAGTCTGGTCGGCGAGCGGTCCGAGGACCGCTCCCGTGCCCGACCCCACGACAGGACACCCATGCCCGCCACCTCGCTCGCCGCGGCCCTCCGCTCCCCGCGCGCCGGAGCCCTGCTCCTCCTCACCGCCGCCGTGCTCGGCCTCATCGCCGCCAACTCCCCGCTCGGCCCCGGCCTGAGCGAGCTCCAGCACACCTACCTCGCCGTACCCGGCACGGGGATCAGCCTCAGCGTCGGCCACTGGATCAGCGACGGGCTGCTCGCCGTCTTCTTCTTCGTCGTCGCGGTCGAGCTGCGCCACGAGCTCACCGCCGGGGAGCTCAACAGCGTGAGCAAGGCGCTGCGGCCCGCGATCGCCGCGGTCGGCGGCGTGCTGGTCCCGATCGCCGTCTTCCTCCTCGTCACGGCGGGCTCGGGGCTGGAGGACGGGTGGCCGATCCCCACGGCCACCGACATCGCGTTCGCGCTCGGCGTCCTCGCCGTCGTCGGGCGGGGCCTGCCCCCGCGGCTGCGCGTCTTCCTCCTCGCGCTCGCGATCCTCGACGACATCATCGCGATCCTCATCATCGCCGTGTTCTTCACCACCGACCCGCGCCTCGGCCTCATCGCCGCGGCTGCGGTCGGCACCGCCGTGTTCGCCGTGCTCAGCAGGTTCCTCCGCGGTCGCGGCCGCGTCGGGGTCGGGGCGCTCATGGTGGTCGTCGCGCTCGTCACCTGGGGCCTGGTCGTGCTGTCCGGCGTGCACGCGACCATCGCCGGCGTCGCCCTCGGGCTCGTCATGGCGACCCGGCCGGCGGACCGCGCCCGTCATGCCCTGGAGCCGTTCTCGAACGGCGTCGTGCTCCCGCTGTTCGCCTTCTCCGCCGCGCTCGTCGTCATCCCCTCCGTCCCGCTCACCGAGCTGTCCCCGGCGTTCTGGGGCATCGTCCTCGCCCTGCCCCTCGGCAAGGTCGTCGGCATCGTCCTCGGTGGCTGGCTCGGCGCCCGGTTCGTCCGTGCGGACGGCGTCACCCTCGGCCCGCAGGAGCTGCTCGCCGCAGGCGCCCTCGGCGGCATCGGCTTCACCGTCTCCCTGCTGATGAACGAGCTCGCCTACGCCGACGCCCCGGGGATCGCCGACGAGGGCACCCTCGCGGTCCTCGTCGGCTCGGGCATCTCGATGCTGCTCGCCGTCGTGCTCGTGCGGAACCTCGCCCGCGGCTACCGTGCCCGGGCGGCCGCCGCCGCTGGCCCCGCCTGACGGGGGACGCCCCGGCGGCACCTACCCTTGACGGGTGGCACATCTGCTCGGGGCCGAGGCCCTGCACCTGGAGTACCCGACCCGCGTCGTCCTCGACTCGGTGACCCTCGGGATCGACGAGGGCGACCGCATCGGGATCGTCGGACGCAACGGCGACGGCAAGTCCAGCCTCCTGCGCCTGCTCTCCCGGCGGCTCGAGCCCGACGACGGCCGCGTCACCTGGCGCGGTGGCCTGCGCGTGGGCGTGCTCGACCAGGCCGACACCCTGGAGGACGACCACACCGTCGGGCAGACCGTCGTCGGGGACCGGCCCGAGCACGAGTGGGCCGGGGACGCGAGCGTGCGCGACGTCATCGCCGGCCTGGTTCCCGACGTGCCCTGGGACGCGCCCGTCGGCACGCTCAGCGGCGGGCAGCGCCGCCGCGTCGCCCTCGCCGCGCTCCTCGTCCAGGAGTGGGACGTCGTCATGCTCGACGAGCCGACCAACCACCTCGACGTCGAGGGCATCTCCTGGCTCGCCGACCACCTCAAGCGCCGCTGGGCGGCCGGCTCCGGTGGCCTGCTCGTCGTCACCCACGACCGCTGGTTCCTCGACGAGGTGGCGCTGACGACGTGGGAGGTCCACGACCGCGTCGTCGAGCCGTTCGAGGGCGGGTACGCCGCCTATGTCCTGCAGCGGGTCGAGCGCGACCGGCAGGCCGCCGTCGTCGAGGCGAAGCGCCAGAACCTCATGCGCAAGGAGCTCGCGTGGCTGCGCCGCGGGGCGCCCGCCCGCACGTCCAAGCCGAAGTTCCGCATCGACGCCGCCAACCAGCTCATCGAGGACGTCCCGCCGCTGCGCGACCGCACCGAGCTCTCCCGCCTCGCCACCGCGCGGCTGGGCAAGGACGTCGTCGACCTCCTCGACGTCTCCGTCTCCTTCGGGGAGAACCAGGTGCTGCGCGACGTCGAGTGGCGCATCGGGCCGGGGGAGCGCACCGGGATCCTCGGTGCGAACGGGGCGGGCAAGTCGACGCTCCTCGCGCTCGTCGCCGGCACCCTCCAGCCGGACTCCGGGCGCGTCAAGCGCGGCAAGAGCGTGCGGCTGGCGATCCTCGACCAGCAGTTCACCGGGCTCGGCGAGATCGCCGACGACCGCGTCCGCGACGTCCTCGCCCGGACCCGCACGAGCTACGTCGTCGACGGCAAGGAGCTCACCCCGGCGCAGCTCCTCGAGCGCCTCGGCTTCGCCCGCGAGCACCTGTCCGCGCGCGTCGGTGAGCTGTCCGGCGGGCAGAAGCGCCGCCTGCAGCTCCTGCTCATCCTCCTCGACGAGCCCAACGTCCTCATCCTCGACGAGCCCACCAACGACGTCGACACGGACATGCTCGCCGCGATGGAGGACCTCCTCGACTCCTGGCCCGGCACCCTCATCGTCGTCTCCCACGACCGCTACCTGCTCGAACGGGTGACCGACCAGCAGTACGCCGTCATGGACGGACGGCTGCGCCACGTGCCGGGCGGCGTCGAGGAGTACCTCGAGCTGCGCCGGCGGCAGGACGAGGGCACCTCGGGGGCGCAGGCGCCGGCCAAGGAGCAGCCGCGTGGCGCCGAGCAGCACGCAGCCCGCAAGGAGCTCGCCTCGACCGAGCGGCGCCTGGAGAAGGCGAGTGCGCAGGTCGCCGCGCTCCACGAGCGCATGGCCGCACACGACCCCGGCGACTACGCGGGCCTCGCTGCGCTCACCGAGGAGGCCCGCGCGCTCGAGGCGCAGGTCGCCGAGCTCGAGGAGCGGTGGCTCGAGCTCTCCGAGCAGGCGGGATGAACCTGCGAAAGGGGTAGGCGCACCCCGCTCGGGTGCGTACCCTGGCCGGATCGGGACCCTTGGGGAGGGAGGCCCAGCGATGACGACGTTCGCCGACCTGGAGCGACTCGTCGCCGACCGGCTGCTGCGCCCGGACGCCACCGACTTCGCCGAGGCGACCGTCGCGCAGTTCGCGCGGACCGGCGACCCGCCCGCCGCCGTCGTGCGCGTGCGCTCCACGACGGAGGTCGCGGCGGCGGTGCGGGCCGCCCGCAGCGCCGGTCTGCCGGTCGCCGTCCGCAGCGGCGGGCACAGCTACGCCCTGCACAGCGCCGGGCCCGGCGCGCTCGTCATCGACGTGCGCGCCCTGGACTCCGTGGCGATCGACGCCGACCGGCTGGTGGGACGCGCGGGCGGTGGGGTGACGGCCGGTGCCTACAGCCGGGTGGCGGGGAAGCACGGGCTGGCCACCGGCTTCGGGGACATCGGGACGGTCGGAGTCGGGGGCGTGGCGCTGGGCGGTGGCATCGGGTTCCTCAGCCGGCGCGACGGGTTGACCGTCGACAACATCCAGTCCGCCGAGATCGTCCTCGCCGACGGCAGCGTGCTCACCGTGGACGCGCGCGAGCACCCCGACCTGTTCTGGGCGCTGCGCGGGGGCGGGGGCAACTTCGGGGTGGTCACCGGGCTCACGTTCCGGCTGCACCGCACGGCCGTCGTCACCGGCGGCATGCTCGCCTTCGCGCCCTCGCCCGCCCGGCTCGTCGCCGCTGTCGACGCGGTGCTCGACGCCCCCGACGGGCTCAGCGCCATGGTCAACCTCCTCGTCGCGCCACCGCTGCCGTTCCTCCCGCCCGAGCTGCACGGCCGGCCGGTCATGCTCGTCCTGGCGTGCTGGTCCGGCGCGCCGCAGGACGCCGAGGACGCGCTCGCGCCGCTGCGGGCCATCGGCCAGCCGCTGGTGGAGGCGCTCGACACGCACTCCTACCCCGACCTGCTCCGCGGGCCGCCGACGCCGCCGCAGCCCGCCTACCCGGTGATGCGCACCGGCTTCACCGGGCGTCTCGACGAGCGGTTCGGGGAGGCGGCGCTCCGGTCACTCGCGACCGCCGGCATGTTCGCCGCCTTCAACCTGCGGCCCCTCGGCGGGGCGATCGGCCGGACCCCGCCGGAGGCGACCGCGTTCGCCCACCGGGACAGGGACGTCATGGTGACGGTGAGCGCGCTCGTCCAGGACTCCACCGCCGTCCCCACCGCCCAGGACTGGGTCGACGAGGCCAGCCGCGCCGTCGGTCTCTCCGGTGCCGGGTACGTGAACTTCATGTCGGGGGCCACGCCCGAGGACGTCGCCGCGGCCTACCCGGGCGTCCTCGACCGGCTGCGCGAGGTCAAGGCGGCCTACGACCCGGGCAACGTCTTCCGGTTCAACCACAACGTCACCCCGCCGGGAGGGCCGGCGGGCTGACTCAGCGGTCGAGCGGCAGGAGCAGGCGGCGCAGCAGCGCGCTCAGCTGCTCGGCCTCCTGCGGCGAGAGCTCGGTGAGCAGCCGCTCCTCGGAGTCGAGCAGGTCGGCCATCGCGGCGTCGACCTTCTCCTTGCCCAGCGGCGTGAGGCGGACGAGGACGACGCGCCGGTCGGTCGTGCCCACGGCCCGCACGACGTGGCCGTGCGCCACCATGCGGTCGATCCGGTTCGTCATCGTGCCCGAGGACACGAGGGTCTCGTTGAGCAGCCGCCCGGCGGTGAGCTCGTAGGGCTCCCCGGCGCGGCGCAGGGCCGACAGGACGTCGAACTCCCAGCCCTCGAGGTCGTGGTCGAGGAAGACGCGGCGGCGCGCGAGGTCCAGGCGCCGGGAGAGGCGCGAGACCCGGGAGAAGACGTGCAGCGGGCGTGGGTCGAGGTCCGGACGCTCCCGGCCCCAGGCCGCAACGATCCGGTCGACCTCATCCTGTCCCTCGACCATGACCCGAGATTACTCGACGTCGAGATAAGTAGAGCCATCAGGCGCCGGGCGCTCACTCCCGACCCTCCGGCAGCGCTCCTGGGCGTGGACGGCAGGAGCCGGGCCCCCGCGGTGGGGACCCGGCTCCAGGAGGACGACGGCGTCAGCCGCGCAGCGCCTCGGTCAGCTTCATCCGGCCACCGGTGTGGAGGACGCCCCGGCGGTAGACCCGCCCGGCGATCCACACGAGGACCGGGACGGTCGCGATGGCGATGCCGAAGGCGAGGGCCATCTCCCAGGTCTGCACCCCGCCGTACACGTCGCGCACCGGCATCATGAACGGGGAGAAGAACGGGATCTGCGACAGCACCTTGACCAGGGTGCTGTCGGGGTTCGCCGTCACCATGAACATCGCCAGGTAGAACGGCACGAACATGAGGAACGTCAGGGGCGTGGTCACCGCGCCGATCTCCTCCTGCCGCGAGACGAGTGCGGCGAACCCGCCGAAGAGCAGGGAGAAGATGAGGTAGCCGAGGAGGAACCACAGCACGACGAGCAGCATCGTCCAGCCGAGGTCGATCTCGAAGCCGTCGAACAGCCCGGTCATCGCCGCCGGGATCGTCGCCGCGGCGCCGAGGATGACCACCTGGCCGAGGCTGACGACGCCGATGCCGAGGATCTTGCCGGCGAGCAGCTCCGCGGGCCGGATCGTCGACAGGAGGATCTCCACGACGCGCGAGGTCTTCTCCTCCACGACGCCGACGGCGATGAGCGAGCCGGCGCTGATGAGCGAGAAGAGGAGCAGGGAGATCGCGACGATGGCGACGAGGTACTCCGGACCGAACTGGTCGGCCTCGTCCCCCGAGCTCGACACCACCTGCGGGCCCGCGGACGCGAGCTCGGCGTTGAAGGCCGCCGGGTCGCCGCCGAGGTCGATGACCTGGTCGGCGAGGACGTGCGCCTGGACGGCGCCGGAGACGATCGCGAGAAGCTCCTGGTCGGCGTCCTCCTCGACGAGCATCTCCGGGCGGCTCGGGTCACCGACGAGGAACGCGTCGAGGTCCTCGGCGAGGGCGGGCTCGGCCTCCGCCTGCGTCATCGGCTCGATCTCGAGCGTCGTGCCGAGCGCGAGGCCGGCGGCCTCGAGCTGGGGCGTGAGGTCGGCGACGGACTGGTCGACACCGACGGTGAAGTCCGGCCCGTCGTCGCCCTCCCGGCCGGCGAAGTAGTCGAGGACGAACACGCCCGCGACGATGACGACGAGCATGACAGCCAGTGAGATGAGGTTCGCCTTGGTGAGGAAGCGCGCCTTGATCTCGCGGCGGGCGACCATCCCGATGTTCGCGAACGTGGAGTTCCGGCTCGTGCGGTCCTGGGTGCTCATGCTGCGTCCTTCTCCTGGGTCTCGCTCACGACGTGGCGGAAGAGGTCGGCGAGGGAGGGGACCACCGGGCTGAACTCCCGCAGCGCCCCGGCGGCCGTCGCCGCCCGGAGGAAGGGCTGCTCCACGCCCTCGGTGTTCCCGGTGAGCTCGACGACGACCTCGCGGCCGTCGTCGGACAGCACCCGGGCGCCCGGGACCAGCCGCGCCCACCCGGGTGCGGCGCCGTGGACCACGGCGCGCCAGCGGGCGTTCGGCGTCCGACGCAGCTCCTCCTTCGTCCCGAGCGCGACCATCTGGCCCGCGCGGACGATGCCGACGCGGTCGCACAGCCGCTCGACGAGGTCGAGCTGGTGGGAGGAGAAGATCACCGGCACGCCGGCGGCGGCGCGCTCGACGAGGACCGAGCTCATGACGTCGACGGCCACCGGGTCCAGACCGGAGAACGGCTCGTCGAGGACGAGGATCTCCGGGTCGTGGACGAGGGCCGCGGCGAGCTGGACGCGCTGCTGGTTGCCGAGGGAGAGCTTCTCGACGTTGTCCCCGCGGCGGGCGGCGACGCCGAGCCGCTCGGTCCACTGCTCCATCGCCGCGACGGCGTCCTTCGCGCCCATGCCGTGGAGGCGGGCGAGGTAGACGAGCTGCTCGCCGACCTTCATCTTCGGGTACAGGCCGCGCTCCTCGGGCATGTAGCCGACGCGACGGCGCATCTCGAGGTCGAGGGGGCGTCCCTGCCAGCGCACCTCGCCGGAGTCCGCCGAGAGCACGCCGAGCGCGATCCGCATCGCGGTGGTCTTGCCCGCACCGTTCGAGCCGACGAAGCCGAAGATCTCCCCGGCGTCGACGGAGAAGGTGAGGTCGGTGAGCGCACGGAGTGACCCGTACGCCTTGTTCAGGTGGTCGAACTCGAGTCTGGCCATGTCCTCTTCCGTCATCACGGGGCCTCGGTCGCCGCGATTCTAGGGGGTGGACGTTCCGGGGATCGCGGTTCAGGGCGTCGGTGAGACGTCCGGCAGGCCGGTGAGGTGCGGGGCGGCCTCCAGCGAGCTCAGCCCGTTCCACGCGAGGTTGACGAGGTGCGCGGCGACGGTCTCCCGGTCGGGGCTGCGCGCCTCGAGCCACCACTGCCCGGTGAGGGCGATCATCCCGACGAGCATCTGGGCGTAGATCGGTGCGGTCACCGTCGGCAGGCCGCGGCGGCGGAACTGGTCGGCGAGGAGGTGCTCCACCTGCGTGGCGACGTCGCCGATGAGGGAGGAGAAGGTGCCCGTCGCCTGCGCCACGGGCGAGTCACGCACGAGGATGCGGAACCCGTCGGTGTTCTCCTCGATGTACTCCAGCAGGGCCATCGCGGTTCGCTCGACAATGCGCTTGGGGTGCCCGCCGGTCTCCAGCGCCCCGCTCAGCGCGACCAGCAGCTTCTGCAGCTCCCGGTCGACGATGACGGCGTACACGCCCTCCTTGCCGCCGAAGTGCTCGTAGACGACGGGCTTGGAGACCGAGGCGCGAGCGGCGATCTCCTCCACGCTCGTACCCTCGAAGCCCTTCTCGGCGAAGAGGGCGCGGCCGACGTCGAGCAGCTGCTCACGGCGCTGGCCCGCCGTCATACGGGCACGGGAGGTGCGAGATCGGTCACTGGCCACGAGGCCATCATGCCGTGCGGAGGGTCCGGGCGGGCCCGCGGGTTTGGCAGACTGGGCGCTGCGTCGCCGTGGCGACGCGTTCCGCCCTGGTGTAACGGCAGCACGCAGGCCTTTGGTGCCTTGAGGTCCGGGTTCGAATCCTGGGGGCGGAGCCGTGCCTCGCGACGTCCCCCGGCCCGCCTCCGGGCGACCGGGAGCCGTTCGTGCCAACCACCGCGCGGCCCGGCGGCGATAGAGTGGCCCTGCACGAAGCCCGGGGACAACCCCGGGCAGGACCCGACGAGGGAGCCCACTCGAGTGAGTGCCCAGCCAGCCGCCGTCATCGTCCTCGCCGCAGGTGAGGGCACCCGGATGAAGTCCCGGACCCCGAAGGTCCTCCACCGCATCGCCGGCCGCAGCCTCCTCGGCTTCGCGCTGCGCGCCGGTGCCGAGCTCGAGCCCCAGCGCCTCGCCGTCGTCGTCCGCCACGAGCGCGACGCCGTCGCCGCGCACGCCGAGGCCGAGCTGCCCGGCGTCGTCGTCGTGGACCAGGACGCGATCCCCGGGACCGGGCGCGCCGTGCAGTGCGCGCTCGGGGTGCTCGACGCCAAGGAGCAGGCGGGCGCCGCGCTCCTGTCCGGCTCGCGGACCGAGGCCCACGGCAGCGTGGTCTCCGGGCCGGTCGTCGTCACCGCCGGCGACGTGCCGCTCCTCGACTCCGGCACGCTGGGCCAGCTGCTCGAGGCCCACGAGGCCGACGGCAACGCCGTCACCCTGCTCAGCACCCGGCTGCCCGACCCGTACGGGTACGGGCGGGTCGTGCGCGACGAGAACGGCGACGTCGTCGGCGTCGTCGAGGAGCGCGACGCGACCCCCGAGCAGCGCGAGATCGACGAGGTCAACACCTCGATCTACGTCTTCGACGCCGCGGTCCTGCGTGAGGCGCTCACCCAGGTGGACGACGCGAACGACCAGGGCGAGGTCTACCTCACCGACGTCGTCGCCCTCGCCCACCGCTCCGGCAAGCGGGTGCGCGCGCTCGTCGTCGAGGACCAGTGGCTCGTCACCGGCGTCAACGACCGCGCCCAGCTCGCCGAGATCGGCGCCGAGCTCAACCGCCGGATCGTCACCGGCTGGATGCGCGAGGGCGTCACCGTCGTCGACCCGGCCACGACGTGGATCGACGTCGACGTGCAGCTCGCCCGCGACGTCACCATCCACCCCGGCACCCAGCTCCACGGGACGACGACGGTCGAGGAGGGTGCCGAGATCGGCCCGGACACCACCCTGCGCGACGTCGTCGTCGGGGCGGAGGCCACGGTCGTGCGCACGCACGGCTTCAGCGCCCGCATCGGCGCGCGGGCGACCGTCGGCCCCTTCGCCTACCTGCGCCAGGACACCGTGCTCGGCGAGCGCGGCAAGATCGGCACGTTCGTCGAGACGAAGGACGCGCAGATCGGCGCCGGCTCCAAGGTGCCGCACCTGTCCTACGTCGGCGACGCGGAGATCGGGGAGGGCACGAACATCGGCGCCGCCTCCGTCTTCGTCAACTACGACGGCGTGAACAAGCACCGCTCGAAGGTGGGCTCCAACGCCCGCACCGGGTCGGACAACATGTTCATCGCTCCCATCACGATCGGTGACGGCGCCTACACCGGCGCGGGCACGGTCCTGCTCAAGGACGTGCCGCCGGGCGCGCTGGCGATCAACTCGACCACTCAGCGGAACATCGAGGGCTGGGTGCTGCGGCGCAGGCCGGGCACCCCTTCGGCCGAGGCCGCGAGCAAGGCGCTCGAGGGCGACGCCGAGAAGGAGCTCTCCCCCCAGGCCCGGGCCGAGCTGGCCCGCGGGAACCACGACGTGGCCGTCCCCCGGGACGGGCACACCCCCACCGAAAACGGGAGCGGCACCGAGCGATGACTGGCATCACCTCACGCGGCGAGAAGCGACTCGTCCTCCTCTCCGGACGTGCACACCCTGCGCTGGCTACCGCGGTCGCCGACGAGCTGGGCACCGAGCTCGTGCCCACGACCGCCTACGACTTCGCCAACGGCGAGATCTACGTGCGGTTCGAGGAGAGCGTGCGCGGCTCGGACGCCTTCGTGCTCCAGTCGCACACGAACCCGATCAACCAGTGGATCATGGAGCAGCTCCTCATGGTCGACGCGCTCAAGCGCGCCTCGGCCAAGCGGATCACCGTGATCGCCCCGTTCTACCCCTACGCCCGGCAGGACAAGAAGCACCGCGGGCGCGAGCCCATCTCCGCGCGCTTCATCGCGGACATGTTCAAGACCGCCGGCGCCGACCGCCTCATGTCGGTGGACCTCCACGCGGCGCAGGTCCAGGGCTTCTTCGACGGACCGGTCGACCACCTGTGGGCCATGCCGATCCTCACCGACTACGTCCGCGGGCGCGTCGACACGAGCAACGTCACCGTCGTCTCCCCGGACGCCGGGCGCATCCGGGTGGCTGAGAAGTGGGCCGAGAAGCTCGGCGGCGGGCCGCTGGCCTTCGTCCACAAGACGCGCGACATCACCCGGCCGAACCAGGCGGTCGCCAACCGCGTCGTCGGTGAGGTCGAGGGGCGCGACTGCGTCCTCGTCGACGACCTCATCGACACCGGCGGCACCATCGCCGAGGCCGTCAAGGTGGTCAAGGCCGCCGGCGCGCGCGACGTCATCGTCGCCGCGACCCACGGCGTGCTCTCCGACCCGGCCGCCCGCCGGCTCAGCGAGTGCGGCGCGCGCGAGGTCGTCATCACCGACACCCTCCCGCTGGACCCGGCCAAGCGGTTCCCGCAGCTCACCGTCCTGCCGATCGCGCCGCTGCTCGCCCGCGCGATCCGCGCCGTGTTCGACGACGGCTCGGTCACCAGCCTCTTCGACGGCAACGCCTGAGCGACCGCGCCGGCCGACGCCGAGCGCGACCAAGACTGACGACCGCGGGTGCCATGGCACCCGCGGTCGCTGTCTTCGTACGCGGTCGGGGTCCTCGTACGCGGTCGCGGGCGACGAGGTGCTGCACCGGGCCGGGTGGCGGAGGGCTGGTCCACCAGTGCTCCTTCGGTCCCGGTACCGGTGGGCGCAGGTGCTCCACGCTCACCGGATGGACGTCCCCCCGACCGTGCTCCTCCACACCCGCCAGGCCGTCCTGCGGGGCCTCGACCCTCGGCGACCCGCGTCGGGCTTCATCAGGGTCCGGCACGGCACCTACGTCACGCGCGAGGAGTGGGAGACGTCGGGGAAGGACCGGCGCTACGCCCTCTACGTCCGGGCCACGGTGGAGACGATGAAGGTCTCGGCACCCCTGGCCCGGGAGTCGGCGGCGGTTGTGCTGGGCCTGCCGGTCATCGGCGACTGGCCACGCGTCATGCACGTCCTCGAGGAGGCCGGCGCCGGCGGGCGGAGCAGTGCGCACGTCGTGCGGCACGGGACCCGCTTCCCGCCCGACGTCCTCCTCGTCGACGGGGTCGCGGTGACCTCCGTCGCCCGGACCGTCGTCGACCTGGGCCGTGTCCGCAGCTTCGCCTCTGCGCTCGCGAGCGCGGACCACGCACTGCGGCACGGCATGGTGACGCGCGAGGCGCTCGAGGCGGAGGTCGAGCGCCTGGCCGGAACACGCGGCATCCGCCGCGCACGGGCGGTCGTCGAGCACGCCGACGGGAGGTCGGAGTCCGTCGGGGAGTCGCTCAGCCGAGCGCAGGTCATCACGTTGGACCTGCCGATGCCCGTCCTCCAGAAGGAGTTCGTCGACGATCGCGGCTTCGTCGGGCGGACGGACTTCTGGTGGCCCCGGCTGCGGCTCGTCGGCGAGTTCGACGGGAAGGTGAAGCTCGGCCGGGCGCTCGGCGGTGACGAGGCGGCCACGCGTGAGGCGCTGTGGCGGGAGAAGCTGCGCGAGGACCGCCTGCGCCGGCTGGGCAACGGGGTGGTGCGCTGGACCTGGGCGCAGGCGCTCGACCGCGCCACCTTCGCCCGCCTGATGAGCGGGGCGGGCGTGGTGCCCCTCAGGGCGGGTGAGCGCGCCGAGCGCGGGTGAGCCCGCCGAGCGCGCGTGCGGTCATGGTTGCGCTCGTCACGATCGCGCGCGCTCGAACCGGGGCGGGGAACTCGTGTATCATCGACCGGTTGCCTCGGCGAGGGAGACCGGACACCCGGCTCCGTGATCGACGCGGTGGTGCCACAGGGCGCCTCGTGTCGCCCCGCCCTGGCCCGCCGCAGTCCCGACGCCCAACAGGAGTTCCCGTGGCCGACAGCCTCACCCTCACCGCTACCGTTCGCACCGAGTTCGGCAAGGGTGCCGCGCGCCGCACCCGCCGCGCGAACCTCATCCCCGCCGTCCTGTACGGCCACGGCGAGGCGCCGCGCCACCTCGCGCTGCCCTCCCACGACACGTTCCTCGTCCTCAAGGACAACGCGAACGCGCTCATCACCCTGGAGTTCGACGGCACCAAGCAGCTCGCGCTCGCCAAGCACATCCAGCGCGACCCGGTCCGCCGCACCATCGAGCACGTCGACTTCGTCATCGTCCGCAAGGGCGAGAGGGTCACCGTCGAGGTGCCCGTCCACGTCGTCGGCGAGTCGGCCCCCGGCACGATCCACCAGACCGAGCTGGGCACCCTGACCATCACCGTCCCGGCCACCGACATCCCGGAGGTCATCGAGGTCTCCGTCGAGGGCCTCACGGACGGCACCATCGTGCGCGTCGCCGACATCCCGCGCCCCGAGGGCGCGACGATCGACGTCGACCCGGAGCACGAGGTCGTCGTCATCTCCACCCCGCGCGCGACCGCGGACGACCTGGCCGCCGACGAGGCTGCCGCCGAGGCCGGCGCGGCCGCCGGCGCGGACTCGACCGAGGACTGAGACCGTCTGCCCACGTCACGCCCTCGGGCGTGACGTGGGCTCACGTCTGTTCAGGGAGAGGGCATGAGCGACACCTGGCTCGTCGTCGGGCTCGGCAACCCCGGGCCGAAGTACGCCGGCAACCGTCACAACGTCGGGCGGATGGTCATCGACACCCTGGCGCGGCGCGCCGGCTCGACCCTCACCACCCACAAGGCCCGGGCGCACGTCGCCGACGTCCGCCTCGGGGTCCTGCCCGGAGGTGCACCCGGACCGCGCGCGGTCCTGGCCGTGCCGGGCACGTTCATGAACCTCTCCGGCGGTCCGGTGAGCGCGCTGCTGCGCTTCTACGACATCCCGGCCGAGCGGCTGCTCGTCGTCCACGACGAGCTCGACCTGCCCCCGAGCACGCTGCGGCTCAAGCGCGGGGGCGGTGAGGGCGGGCACAACGGCCTGCGCTCGATCTCCAGCTCGATCGGCACACGGGACTACGTCCGCCTGCGGGTGGGCATCGGCCGTCCGCCGGGCCGCATGGACGCCGCCGACTTCGTCCTGCGCGACTTCGCGACCGCGGAGCGCCCCGAGCTGCTCGTCACGCTCGAGGAGGCGGCCGACGCCGTCGAGGACGTCCTCACGCTCGGGCTGGAGAAGGCGCAGCTGCGGCTGCACACCGCCTGACTCAGCCGAAGCGGGAGACGTCCCCGGCGCCCTCGCGGATGACCTCGGGCGCCCCCGACGTGAGGTCGACGACGGTCGTCGGGTCGACGGACGTCACCGGCGCGTCGACGACGACGTCGAGGAGGCGGCCGATCTCGTCGTCCACCACCCAGCCCTCGGACATCGGCTCCTCGGCGCCCGGGAGGATGAGGGTCGAGGTGAGCATGGGCTCCCCGAGCTCACCGAGGATGGCGAGTGCGACCCGGTGGTCCGGCACGCGCACCCCGACCGTGAGCTTGCGCGGCTGGAGCATCATCCGCGGCACGTCCTTCGTCGCCTTGACGATGAACGTGTAGGGGCCGGGGGTCAGCGACTTCACGAGCCGGAAGTCGCGGTTGTCGAGGATGACGAACGTGCCCGCCTGCGCGAGCGTCGCGCACATGAGGGTGAAGTGGTGCTTGTCGTCCAGGCGCCTGATCTCGCGGATCCGGTTGAGCGCCTCCTTGCTGCCCAGCCGTGCACCGAGGGCGTAGCCCGAGTCGGTGGGGTAGGCGATGAGACCGCCGCCGCGCAGCACGTCGACGACCTGCCCGAGCCGGCGTGGCTGGGGGTCCTGGGGGTGGAGCTCGACGAGTCGGGCCATGGGCCCAGTGTGCCAAAGGACGCTCCGCCCGGCAGCGAGGGCGGCTGGGGTGCCGCGCCGCCGCCCGGTGGGCGACGTAGGATTGTCTGGTTCCCCGCTCCTGCACAGGATGCGGGGCTGCTGTGCTGCCCACCTGCGCGAGGACCCATGCGACTCACCGGACTCATCCCCCCGCTGCTCGCCGACCCGGCCTTCGCCCGCTCGGTCGCGGCCGCCGCGCACGGCGGCGAGCGGACGGTCAGCATCCCGCTCGGCCTGCGCGCCGCGCTGGTGGCCGCCATCACGGGCGGGGAGACGTCGGCGGACCGTCCCGTCGTCATCGTCACCGCGACCGGCCGCGAGGCCGACGACGCCGCCGCCGCGCTGCGCAACTTCCTCCCCGACGACGACGTCGCGGTGCTGCCCGCCTGGGAGACCCTCCCGCACGAGCGGCTCTCCCCGCGCAGCGACACCGTGGCCCGCCGGATCGCCGTGTTCCGGCGTCTGGCCCATCCCGGCGTCGGCCGCACCGGGCCGATCCGCGTCCTCGTCGTGCCGGTCCGCGCGCTCCTCCAGCCGGTGATCAAGGGACTCGGCGACCTCGAGCCGGTCGAGCTGTCCGTCGGCGACGAGCGGCCCCTCGAGGACGTCGCCGCCGCCCTCACCGCAGCCGCCTACTCACGGGTCGACATGGTCGAGTCGCGCGGCCAGTTCGCCGTCCGCGGCGGCATCCTCGACGTCTTCCCGCCCGCCGAGGACCACCCGCTGCGCCTGGAGTTCTGGGGCGACACGGTCGAGGAGATCCGCTGGTTCTCCGTCGCGGACCAGCGCAGCCTCGACGTCGCCGACCACAACCTCTGGGCCCCGCCGGCCCGCGAGATGCTGCTGACCGGCGCCGTGCGGGCGCGGGCCAAGGCGCTCGTCGGGGACATGCCCGGCGCGGCCGACATGCTCGAGCGGCTCGGTGAGGGCATCGCCGTCGAGGGCATGGAGTCCCTGGCGCCGCTGCTCGTCGACGGCATGGAGCCGGTCCTCGGCCTCGTCCCCGACGACACCCTCGTCGTCATGTCCGAGCCGGAGCGCGTCCGGCGGCGCGCCCACGACCTCGTGGCCACGACCGAGGAGTTCCTCGCCGCGGCCTGGGCGTCGGCGGCGGCGGGCGGCCAGACCCCGCTGCAGCTGCGCGAGGCGTCCTTCGCCACCCTCGAGGACACCCACGAGCTCGCCCTCGCCCGCGGGCTCGGCTGGTGGGACCTCACCACGCTGTCGGCCGAGCTGCCGCCCGTGGAGGAGGGGGAGGAGAGCAGCGAGACCGTCGCCGCGCGCGACGTCGAGCCCTACCGGGGCGACGTGCCGCGCGCCCTCGCCGACCTGCGCTCCCTCACCCACGAGGGCTGGCGCCTGCTCATCACCACCCAGGGCCCGGGCCAGGCGCGCCGCATGGTCGAGCAGCTCGCCGACGCGGACGTGCCGGCCCGGCAGGTGGAGGACGTCCTCGAGGAGCCGCCGGGCGGCGTCGTCCTCGTGACGACGGCGGCGGTCCCGCGTGGCTTCGTCGCCACCGACCTGCGCCTCGCCGTCGTCACCGAGTCCGACATCACCGGCCGCGCCGGCACCTCCACGCGCGACATGCGCAAGATGCCCTCGCGGCGCCGCGGCGTCGTCGACCCGCTCGCGCTGCGGCCGGGGGACTACGTCGTCCACGAGCAGCACGGCGTGGGCCGGTTCATCGAGCTCGTCCAGCGGACCGTCGGGCGCGGCAAGGACGCGACGACGCGCGAGTACCTCGTCATCGAGTACGCCTCCTCCAAGCGGGGGCAGCCGGGGGACCGCCTCTTCGTGCCCACCGAGTCCCTGGACCAGGTGACGAAGTACTCCGGTGGCGAGGCGCCGACCGTGAGCAAGATGGGCGGCGCGGACTGGGCCAGGACGAAGAGCCGGGCGCGCAAGGCGGTCCGCGAGATCGCCGCCGAGCTCATCCGCCTGTACGCGGCGCGCGCCTCGACCAAGGGCCACGCCTTCGGCCCGGACACCCCGTGGCAGCGTGAGCTCGAGGACGCCTTCCCCTACGTCGAGACCCCCGACCAGCTCGTCACCATCGAGGAGGTCAAGGCGGACATGGAGCGCGAGATGCCCATGGACCGCCTGCTGTCCGGCGACGTCGGGTACGGCAAGACCGAGATCGCCGTCCGGGCGGCCTTCAAGGCGGTCCAGGACGGCAAGCAGGTGGCCGTCCTCGTGCCGACGACGCTGCTCGTCCAGCAGCACTTCGACACCTTCTCCGAGCGCTACGCCGGCTTCCCGGTCGAGGTCCGCGCCCTGTCGCGCTTCCAGAGCGACGCCGAGGCCGCCGCCATCCGTGAGGGTCTGAGCAACGGCAAGGTCGACGTCGTCATCGGCACCCACCGCCTGCTCACCGGCGAGGTCCGGTTCAAGGACCTCGGCCTCGTCGTCATCGACGAGGAGCAGCGCTTCGGCGTCGAGCACAAGGAGACGCTCAAGCAGCTGCGCACCGACGTCGACGTCCTCGCGATGAGCGCGACGCCGATCCCGCGCACCCTGGAGATGGCGATCACCGGCATCCGCGAGATGTCGACGCTCGCGACGCCGCCGGAGGAGCGCCACCCGATCCTCACCTACGTGGGCCCCTACGAGGAGAAGCAGGTGGCTGCGGCCGTGCGGCGCGAGATGCTCCGCGAGGGCCAGGTGTTCTTCGTCCACAACCGGGTGTCCTCGATCCAGCGGGCCGCGCAGCGCATCGCCGAGCTCGTCCCCGAGGCGCGGGTGGCCGTGGCGCACGGGCAGATGGGGGAGCACCAGCTCGAGAGGGTCATCCAGGACTTCTGGAACAAGGAGTTCGACGTCCTCGTGTGCACGACGATCGTCGAGACGGGCCTGGACATCTCCAACGCCAACACCCTCATCGTCGACCGCGCCGACACCTTCGGCCTGTCCCAGCTCCACCAGCTGCGCGGGCGGGTCGGGCGCGGGCGCGAGCGCGCCTACGCCTACTTCCTCTACCCGCCGGAGAAGCCGCTCACCGAGACGGCGCACGACCGGCTCGCGACCATCGCCTCGCACACCGAGCTGGGCGCCGGCATCCAGGTGGCGATGAAGGACCTCGAGATCCGCGGCGCGGGCAACCTCCTCGGCGGGGAGCAGTCCGGCCACATCGCCGGGGTCGGGTTCGACCTGTACGTGCGCATGGTGGCCGACGCCGTCGCGGAGTTCCGCGGGGAGAAGGAGCAGGAGAAGGCGGAGGTGAAGATCGAGCTCCCGGTCGACGCGCACATCCCGCACGAGTACATCGAGCACGAGCGGCTGCGCCTGGAGGCCTACGCGAAGATCTCCGCCGCGGACGACGACGCCGACATCGACGCGATCCGCGCCGAGCTCACCGACCGCTACGGGCCGGTGCCCGAGCAGGTGGAGCGGCTCTTCGCGGTGGCGGCGCTGCGCACCCGGGCGCGTGCGGTCGGGCTCACCGACATCACCGCCCAGGGCAGGTACGTGCGCTTCGCTCCGGTCGAGCTGCCCGAGTCCGCGCAGCTGCGCCTCAAGCGCCTCTACCCGGGCACGGTCCTCAAGCCGGCGATCCGCACGATCCTCGTCCCGTTCCCGACGACGGCGAAGGTGGGCGGCAAGCCGCTGCACGACGCCGCGCTGCTGGTGTGGGCCGGCGAGCTCATCGACGCCGTGCTCAGCGGGTCGGTCGCGGCGGCCGCGCAGGTCGCCACCAGCTGACCTCTGTCCACAGATTCTGTCCACAGGCGTGTGGGTAAGTGGTGAACCTGCACGTCGCCCTGTGGACCGAGCTGTGGGTTGACGGGCGGCTGACATTCGGTGCCGCGAACCCCTTGCGGGCCGAGTGTGACGGGGACTACACATGAGCCATCGAGCTCGCCGACAGGCGCTCAGCCCGGGGCCACGGTCCAGGGCGGCGCCCAGAGGTGAGGTCGATGCGGCCGGATAACGGCAGCACCGGACGGGGAGATCCGACCGGCCCGCGAGGCGCGTCGCGGGGGCTGCACGGACCCTGCCGTACGGCTCCCGGGCGGCCCACGAGGCCGGGCGCACGACGCTCCTGACCGCCCGAGCACCGGGACCAGCGAGGCCCCTCGGATCCCTAGTCCGAGGGGCCTCCGCTGCGTCCATGGTCCCGCGCCCGGAGCCGGTGCGCGTCGCACGCGCCCGGCGTGGCGCGACCGGCGATGTCGGTGGCCGGTGTGACAGTGAGAGGGACGGAGAGGAGACACCATGACCGCCGTACTCACCGAGCGCCCCACCACCGACGTCGCGGTTCCCGGGCCGGACGCACCGCCCGAGGGGGTCGACCGCGACGGCATCGAGGTCTACTGCCCGGACTCCGGTGGCTGGGCCCGTACCCGCGACTACTTCTGTGAGAGCTGCGGCGCCGTCGACCACGACCTCCGCTGACCGCCCCCGCACTCCCGTACGATGGACGGGGCCGGCGCGCGCCGGCGTGATGAGGGAGGTTTCACGGTGACTTCGACGAGGCTGAGCCGCGGCATCGCCGCTGCCGCGCTGCTGTCCGCACTCGCGCTCGGCGGCTGCGGCGCCCACCCCGGGGCGGCTGCCCTCGTGAACGGTGAGCGGATCAGCGAGAACGAGCTCGACCGTGCGGTCGAGGACTTCGCGGCCGTCACCGGCCAGGAGGTGGACGCCCCGACGATGCTGTCCACGCTCGTCGTCGCCCCGATCATCCTCGACGTCGCCGCCGAGTTCGGCGTCGCCGCCTCCGACGAGCAGGCTGCCGCGCTGCTCGACCGGCAGGCCGAGGCCAGCGGGCTGCCCGTCCCCGAGGACGGCTACGGCACCGGCGTCCTGGACATCGCGAAGATGACCATCGTCAACCAGGAGATGAGCATCTCCCCGGTCGGCGCCCCGGCCATGGAGACCGTCAACCTGCGCATCGCCGAGGCAGACGTCGACGTCAACCCGCGCTACGGGACGTTCGACCCCGCCGGCCAGGTCGTCCCCGAGGCGCTCCCGTGGATCGCCCCGTCCCCGACCCTGGTCCAGCCCCTGTCGTGACCGGGCCGCGAACCGACGACGCGCTCGCCGCGGTCGTCGCCGCGATGGACCGCCTGCGCTCGCCGGGCGGCTGCCCCTGGGACGCCGAGCAGACCCACCGCTCGCTGGCGCCGTATGCCATCGAGGAGGCCTACGAGCTCGCCGAGGCGGCCGAGGCCGAGGACCGCGCCGCCCTGCGCGGTGAGCTCGGCGACCTCCTGCTCCAGGTGGTCTTCCACGCCAGGGTGGCGCAGGAGCACCCGCAGGAGCCGTTCGACCTCGCCGACGTCGCCCAGGAGCTGCTCGACAAGCTCCACCGTCGCCACCCGCACGTCTTCGCCGACGCCGCCGCCTCCTCGGCGGCCGAGGTCGAGACCGCGTGGCACGAGATCAAGAAGCAGGAGCGCGAGGGCCAGGACGTCCTCACCGGGATCCCGGTGGCCCTGCCCGCCCTCGCCCGGGCGCAGAAGATCGCCCGGCGGCTGCGCCGCGAGGGCAGCCAGGACGCCGAGCTCCTCGGGCCGGCCCACCCCGCCGCGGACCCGGAGGCGGCGCTCGGCCGCGAGCTCATGGCGCTCGTCCTGCGGGCCGACGCCGCAGGGCTGGACGCCGAGGCGGCGCTGCGGGCCCACCTGCGCGGTCTGCAGGGACGGCGGAGCGGTCCCGCCTGACGGAGGTCCCGGTGCCGTTCCCGCAAGCGCGACTATCGTTGAACGAGACAACCAAGACGTCGACATGAAGGAGACATCCGTGGCCAGCATCGAGGCCGTTGGAGCCCGCGAGATCCTCGACTCGCGCGGCAACCCCACCGTGGAGGTCGAGGTCGCGCTGGACGACGGCACCGTCGCCCGCGCAGAGGTGCCGTCGGGCGCCTCGACCGGCGCGTTCGAGGCCGTCGAGCGTCGTGACGGTGACAAGGGTCGTTACCTCGGCAAGGGCGTCCAGGACGCCGTGAACGCCGTCGTCGACGACATCGCCCCCGAGGTCCTGGGCCTGGAGGCGAGTGAGCAGCGCATCCTCGACCAGGCCCTCATCGACCTGGACGGCACCCCCAACAAGGGCAAGCTGGGCGCCAACGCGATCCTCGGCGTCTCCCTCGCCGTGGCCCGCGCCGCGGCCGAGAGCGCCGGGCTGTCCCTCTTCCGCTACATCGGTGGGCCGAACGCGCACGTCCTGCCCGTGCCGATGATGAACATCCTCAACGGTGGGTCCCACGCGGACTCCAACGTCGACATCCAGGAGTTCATGGTGGCGCCGGTCGGCGCCGCGAGCTTCAAGGAGGCGCTGCGCTGGGGTGCGGAGACCTACCACTCCCTGAAGTCCGTGCTCAAGAGCCGCGGCCTGGCCACCGGCCTGGGTGACGAGGGCGGCTTCGCGCCGAACCTCGAGAGCAACCGCGCCGCCCTCGACCTCATCCTCGAGGCGATCGAGAAGGCCGGCTTCACGCCGGGCGAGGACATCGCGCTGGCGCTCGACGTCGCCGCGACCGAGTTCTTCAAGGACGGCGCCTACCAGTTCGAGGGCAAGGCGACCACCCCCGAGGAGATGGTGGCCTACTACACCCAGCTCGTCGCGGACTACCCGCTGGTCTCCATCGAGGACCCGCTGAGCGAGGACGAGTGGGACAGCTGGGCCCAGCTCGTCTCCGGCGTCGGCAACCGGGTGCAGATCGTCGGCGACGACCTGTTCGTCACCAACCCCGAGCGCCTCGCCAAGGGCATCGAGCTGCGCGCGGCGAACTCGCTGCTCGTCAAGCTCAACCAGATCGGCACCCTGACCGAGACCCTCGACGCCGTCTCGCTCGCGCAGCGCAACGGCTTCACCGCGATGGTCTCCCACCGCTCCGGTGAGACCGAGGACACGACGATCGCCGACCTGTCGGTCGCGGTCAACGCCGGCCAGATCAAGACCGGCGCGCCCGCCCGTGGCGAGCGCATCAACAAGTACAACCAGCTCCTGCGCATCGAGGAGGAGCTCGACGACGCCGGCGTCTACGCCGGCCGCTCCGCCTTCCCGCGGGCCTGACGCACCACTCGACGGCCCGGTACCGCCACGGCGGTGCCGGGCCGTCGGCGTGCCACGACTCACGCGCGGGGCCTCCCCGCGCCACTGCCCGGCGTGAGGGACGATGGACCCCATGACAGCGCGTCGCCCGACCGGACGTCGCGGCACGGGCGGTGCCGCACGTCCCGCGAGCGCACGCCCGCCCTCGGCCGGAGCACGGCGCGGCGGCCCCGCAGCGCAGCAGCGGCCCGCCGGCCCCTCCCGCACCTCCGCGAGCCGGGCCACCGGCTCCTCGCGCCCCTCGCCGGCCGCGCCGGCGGCCAAGGCGGCCCGGGAGGACCCGCACGAGGAGGCGACGAGCCCGACGATCACGCTGCGCGGGCTCGGGCTGTTCGTCGTCGTCCTCATCGCGTTCATCGTCCTCGCGCCGACCCTGCGCCACGCGGTCGAGCAGCAGGAGCAGCTGCGTGAGCTCGGCGCCGACATCGAGGCAGCCGAGGAGCGCACCGCGGCCCTCGAGCTCGAGCTCGAGCAGTGGCAGGACGAGACGTTCGTCCAGGCGCAGGCCCGCGACCGGCTCGGCTACGTCATGCCCGGGGAGCAGACCTTCCGCGTCGTCGACCCCGAGACCGTCGTCGGCACGGACGCGGAGGCCGAGCTCGAGGCCTCGGGCGTCCCGGGCATGGAGGACGCCCCCTGGTACCTCGCGCTGTGGGAGTCGGTGGCGATGGCCGGCCAGGCGGTCCCCGGCGCGCAGGAGCCTGAGTAGGACGTTTCGTGCCCGGCCCCTCCGTGAGGGAGAATCAGCCGGTGACCGACGCGCAACCCGTGACCCCTGCGGACCTCGACGTGCTGGCCCAGCAGCTGGGCCGCCTCCCACGAGGGGTCGTGGGCATCGCCGCGCGGTGCGTCTGCGGCCGGCCGCTCGTCGTGCGGACCGCGCCGCGGCTGGAGGACGGTACGCCCTTCCCCACGACCTTCTACCTCACCGAGCCGGCCGTCGTGCGTGCCGTGAGCACCCTCGAGGCCGAGGGCGTCATGCGCGAGATGACCGAGCGGCTGGAGACGGACGAGGCGCTGGCCGCCGCCTACCGCGCGGCCCACGAGGACTACCTCGCCCGCCGCGCCGAGCTCGGCGAGGTGCCCGAGATCGCCGGTGTCTCCGCCGGCGGGATGCCCACCCGCGTCAAGTGCCTCCACGTGCTCGTGGGGCACTCCCTGGCCGTGGGTCCGGGCGTGAACCCGCTCGGTGACGAGGCTCTGGAGCTGCTCCGCCCCCGTTGGCGGCCCGACCGCTGCACCTGCGCCACCGAGGTCGCGAGCGAGGAGACGGACCGATGACGCGCGTCGCCGCCATCGACTGCGGGACGAACTCCATCCGTCTGCTCATCGCCGACGTCACCCGCCGCGGCCCGCTCGTCGAGGTCGAGCGGCACATGGAGGTCGTGCGTCTGGGCCAGGGCGTGGACCGCACCGGCATGCTCGACCCCGCCGCCCTCGAGCGGACGCTGGACGCGGTGCGCCGTTACGCGCAGATCTGCCGCGACCGCGACGTCGAGACGACCCGGTTCGTCGCCACCTCCGCCACGCGCGACGCCGGCAACAGCCACACCTTCGTCAGCGGGGTGCGCGCCCTGCTCGGCGTGGAGCCCGAGGTCATCAGCGGGCAGGAGGAGGCCGCGCTGTCCTACGCCGGCGCCGCGAGCGTCATGGACCCCGACCAGCCGCGTCCGCTCCTCGTCGTCGACATCGGGGGCGGGTCGACCGAGTTCGTCCTCGGCGACGACGTCCCCAGCTCCGGCATCTCGGTGAAGATGGGCAGCGTCCGGCTCACCGAGCGCCACCTGCGCGCCGACCCACCCACCCCCAAGCAGGTCAAGGCCGCCCGCAAGGACGTGCGCGAGCTGCTCGCCCAGGTGGAGGCCGAGCTGCCGCTGGAGGACGTGCGCACCATCGTCGGGGTCGCCGGCTCGGTGACGACGGTGACCGCGCACGCCCTGGGTCTGCCGCAGTACGACCGCACCCGCATCGACGGCGCGGAGCTCACCCCCGAGGCCGTCCTCGCCTCGTGCGACGCACTGCTCCACGCCTCCCGGCAGGAGCGCGCGGCCATGGGCTTCATGCACCCGGGCCGGGTGGACGTCATCGGCGCCGGCGCGCTCATCTGGGCGGAGGTCGTCGAGTTCGTCAGCCGGGCGACCGGCCGCACGCCGATCGTCCGCACGAGCGAGCACGACATCCTCGACGGCATCGCCCTCAGCCTGCGCTGACCGCCCGGCGCGGCCGCCGGGCATGATGGGCACCATGGGATTCGTCGCGGCGGGGAGCGGGTGGCCCGGTGACCGCGCCACGCCGCAGACTCCCGTGGCGCGGTCCGCGGCCGGCGTGCGGCGCCTGGCTGCCGGCAGCCCGGACCTCCTGACCCTCGACGCCCGCTCCACCGTCTGCTGCGCGTGCCCGCGGCTGGTCGGGTGGCGCGAGCACGTCGCCGACGTCAAGCGCCGTGCCTTCGCCGACGAGACGTACTGGGGCCGCCCCGCGCCGGGCTTCGGCGACCCGCAGGGCCACCTCCTCGTCGTCGGGCTCGCGCCCGCCGCGCACGGGGCCAACCGCACCGGACGCCTGTTCACCGGGGACCGCTCGGGCGACTGGATCTTCGCCGCGCTCCACCGGGCCGGGTACGCCAACCAGGCGGAGTCGCGGGCCGCCGACGACGGGCTGGAGCTCACCGGCGCGCGCATGGTCGCAGCCGTTCGCTGCGCCCCGCCGGACAACAAGCCCAGCCCCGACGAGCGCGCCGCGTGCAGCGGGTGGCTGGAGCGGGAGATCACCCTCATGGAGCCGACGACGACGGCGGTGCTCGCGCTGGGCGCCATCGCCTGGCAGGCGACGCTCGCCGCGCTCGTCGCCCTCGGCTGGCAGGTGCCGCGCCCGCGCCCGCACTTCGGCCACGGCGCGGAGGCCGTCGTCCGCACCCCCGGTGGGCGGGAGGTCCGCCTCATCGGGTCCTACCACGTGTCCCAGCAGAACACCTTCACCGGCCGGCTCACCGAGACCATGCTCGACGACGTCCTCGACCGCTGCCGGGCGACCGCCGGCCCCGCCTAGGATGAGCGGGCGCGACCTGCCCCCATAGCCCAACCGGCAGAGGCAGCCGACTTAAAATCGGCTCAGTGCGGGTTCGAGTCCCGCTGGGGGTACGCACGATATTTCCTACTTTCGTCGCCCCTTTCCGGGCCCGCTGCCGGATGCGCCTCCTGCGACAGGACCGCACACTTGGGTGGTCAGAACTTCTCCGCGGGCGGGCGGCCGGTGAGGAGGTGAGCACGATGGACGTGACGCTGGAGACACGGACCGCGTCGTGGCGCGACGCGATCGCCGCGCACTACGAGACCCAACAGGTGCGGCTCACCTGGCAGCTGCGCGGGGACGACGACCCCGAGGAGTACCTCTAGACCGGTCCCGGGCGGGCTGACCAGACCGCGCGAACCGGGCGAAGCGCCCATACGATCGATAGGTGACCACCCCGCTCCCCGCAGCCCCGCGTCCTCGCCGTACCAAGCGGATACTCATCCTCGGCGGCGGGTACATCGGCCTGTACACCGCGCTCGGGCTGCGCAAGCAGATGAGCCGCGAGGACGTCGAGATCGCCGTCGTCGACCCGCGCTCGTACATGACCTACCAGCCCTTCCTCCCCGAGGCCGCGGCCGGCAACCTCGAGCCGCGGCACGTCGTGGCCCCGCTGCGTCGCGAGCTGCGCGGCTGCACCCTCGTCACGGGCAGCGTGAGCGAGATCCGGCACGCCGACCGCCGCGTCGTCGTCGAGCCGATCGAGGAGGGGGAGAGCTACGAGCTCGCCTACGACGAGCTCGTCGTCGGGCTCGGGGCGGTGCCCCGGACCCTGCCCATCCCCGGCCTTGCCGAGTTCGCCATCGGGTTCAAGTGGGTCGAGGAGGCCAACGCGCTGCACAACCAGGTGCTCGGCAAGATGGACGTCGCCGCCTCCACCTGGGACCCCGCGCTGCGTCGTCGCAAGCTCACCTTCGTCTTCGTCGGCGGCGGGTTCGCCGGCATCGAGGCACTCGGCGAGATCGAGGACATGGCCCGCGACGCCGCGAAGATGTTCGACGGCATCCGCCGTGAGGACATGCGCTTCGTGCTCGTCGAGGGCGCCGGGCGCATCCTGCCCGAGGTCGGGGAGGAGCTCGGCGGGTACGCGATCGAGCAGCTGCGCGCCCGCGGCGTGGAGATCCACCTCAACACCTTCCTCGAGTCGTGCGTCGACGGGTACGTCAAGCTCTCGAGCGGGGAGGAGTTCGAGGCCGACACCGTCGTGTGGACCGCGGGCGTCAAGGCCAACCCGGTGCTCGGAAGCTCCGACCTGCCCCTCGACGAGCGCGGTCGGGTCCGCGCCCTGCCCACCCTCCAGGTGGCGGGTGACGACGGCGTCGTGCCGGGCGCATGGGTGGCCGGGGACTGCGCGGCCGTCCCCGACCTCACCTCCGACACCCCCGGGGCGACGACCGGCCCCACCGCCCAGCACGCGGTGCGCCAGGCGCGGCACCTCGCCCGCAACCTCGCCCGCCACCTGCGGGGGGAGCCGCTGGAGGACTACGCGCACAAGAACGTCGGCACCGTCGCCTCCCTCGGCCTGGGCAAGGGCGTGGCGAACGTCTTCGGCGTCAAGCTCCGCGGCCCGGTCGCGTGGTTCATGCACCGGACCTACCACATGTGGGCGATGCCGACCTTCAACCGCAAGGTCCGCATCGTCCTCGACTGGACGACGGCGCTGTTCTTCCGGCGCGAGCTCGTCGCGCTCGGCTCGCTCCAGAGCCCGCGCGCCTCGTTCGTCGCGGCCGCGACCGACACGCCCCGCGCACAGCCCTCGCCGCCCGCCGAGCCCCGGTAGGTCAGCCGGGCCGCACCAGCCCGGTGTCGTAGGCGAGGATGACCGCCTGCACGCGGTCGCGCAGGTCGAGCTTGGCCAGCACCTTGCCCACGTGCGTCTTGACCGTCGCCTCCGAGACGAGGAGCCGCGCGGCGATCTCCCCGTTCGACAGGCCCTCGGCGACGAGCCCGAGCACCTCGCGCTCGCGGGTGGTGAGGCTGGACAGGACGCCGTCGTCGGGGGGCTCGGTCGCGGAGGTCGCCGGGAGGCGCTCGCCGAACAGCTCGAGCATGCGCCGGGTCACCCGCGGGGAGACGACGGCGTCCCCGTCGGCCACGGTGCGGATGGCCGCCACGAGCGTCTCGGGCGGGGTGTCCTTGAGGAGGAACCCGCTGGCGCCGGCGCGCAGACCGGCGAAGGCGTACTCGTCGAGGTCGAAGGTCGTGAGGATGAGGACCCGGCACCCGGGCAGTGAGGCGACGATCTGCTCGGTCGCCTCGATGCCGTTGAGCCGCGGCATGCGCACGTCCATGAGGACGACGTCGGGTCGCAGCGCCGTCGCCAGCGTCACCGCGGCCTGCCCGTCGGCTGCCTCGCCGACCACCTCGATGTCCTCCTCGGCCCCCAGGACGAGCCGGAAGCCCATGCGCAGCAGCGCCTGGTCGTCGGCCAGCAGCACCGTGATGCTCACAGCTCCCCCTCCTCAGCCCAGCGCAGCACGGCCCGCACGCGCCAGCCGCCGGGCGTCGGCCCGGCCTCGACGTGCCCGTCGTAGACCGCCGCACGCTCCCGCATGCCTACCAGACCGCGCCCGCCGGGTGTGCTCGCCGGCCGCGCGCCGTCGGCGTTGTCGACCTCGACGACGACGTACCCGGGCTGCCGGTCGATCGTCACGTCGATCCGCGGGGAGCCCGGGGCGTGGCGCAGGACGTTGGTCAGCGCCTCCTGGACGATGCGGAACACCGCGAGCTGCAGGCCGGCGTCGGCGGGCAGCGCGGGGCCGCTCTCGGTGAGGGACACCGGCACCCCGGCCGCCTGGAAGCGGGCGATGACGTCGGTGAGGTCGGTGTTGAGCGGCTGGGGCGCGAGCGGCGCCCCGCCCTCGCCCGCGTCGTCGTCGCGCAGGACGCCGAGCAGCCGGCGCGTGTCGGCCAGGGCCGACCGGCCGGTGGCGGCGAGCTCGTCGAGTGCCACGGCGGCCTGGTCGGGCCGCTTGGTCAGGGAGGCGCGGGCGCCGTCGGCGAGCGTGACCATGACCGACAGGCTGTGGGCGACGACGTCGTGCATCTCGCGGGCGATGCGGTTGCGCTCCGCGACCAGCGCGATCTGCGCGCTTTGGTCGCGCTCGAGGGCGAGCTGGGCGGCGCGCTCGACGAGCGCCGCGATGTGCAGCCGCCGCCCGCGTGCCGTCGTGCCGAGCATGAGGGCGATCATCGCCAGGGCGAACGTCGTGCTCAGGGCGATGACGAAGGACGCCGCCGGGCTGAGGGCGACCTCCGTGCCGTCCGCGACGTTCACCGACACGAGCGCGGAGGGCCACACGGCGAGTGCCCCGGCGAACACGGCGAGGAGACCGGCGAGGGAGAACCAGGCGGCGCGCGCCGGACTGTAGGCCGCGACGGCGTACAGGGCGAGGACGGCCGCGATCTCCAGGCCGGTCGTCTCCCGCAGCATCGCCTGCGAGACGACGAGGGCGGCGAGGACGACGGCGAGGGTGAGGACGGGACGGTGACGCCGGCCCAGGAGGGCGGCGAAGCCGACGAGGGCGAGCGCTGCCCCCGTCCAGCCGGTGCCTCCTGAGCCCATCGTGGGTCCCAAGAGGACCGTGGCCGCGGCGGGGATGCCGTACCAGAGGGCGACGACCCAGTCGACGACGACGGGGTGGCGGTCCAGGACGCGGCGCAGCGGGCCGACGCGCGGCCCGGCGAGGCCGTTCGGCCGGGGGCCGGGTGCCTCCGCGGGCGGGGCGACCGGGACGGCGCCGGGGGCCGCAGGATGCTCAGGCGTCCCTCCTACGCATGAGCACCGCGGCGGCGAGGAGGGCGACCGCGATGTAGATCGCGAAGACGCCCAGGCCGGCCCACGGCTCGAGGAGCGGGGGGAGTCCGGCGGTCTGCATCTCCATGCCCGGACTGTCGACCGCGACGATCCGCTCACCCGCCGTCGTCGGCAGGTAGGGGTAGGCGTCGCGCAGCCACTCGAGCGGGGACATGGCGAGCTGGACGATGACCGGCAGCAGGAGAAGGATCCCGAGCACGGCGGCCAGGGCGCCTGCGGAGTGCCGCAGCAGCGCCCCGAGGGCCAGCCCGAAGAGGCCGACCGCCGCGAGGTACAGGCCGGTGCCCCAGAAGATGCGCAGCGTGACCGGGTCGCCCAGGTCGGCGGCGCCCCCGACGTCTCCGAGGAGCGGCATCGTCAGCACGTAGGAGAGGATCACGCCGAGCACCCCGACGACGAACGCGACGACGGCGATGACGATCGCCTTCGCGACCAGCGCCGGGACCCGGGAGGGGACCGCCGCGAACGTCGAGCGGATCATGCCAGTGGAGTACTCGCCGGTGATCATGAGGACGCCGAGCACCGCGACGACGAGCTGGGCCATGATGTAGCTCGTCGCGATGACCGTCTGGCCGTCGAGCCCGGTGTCGAAGCCCGCGTCGGCGGACTGTGAGGCACCGAAGGCGAGGAGCAGGCAGATGAGCACCATCGAGACGAGGGTGGCGCCCAGCGTCCAGTAGGTGGAGCGCAGGGACCAGAACTTCAGCCACTCGGAGGTGAGGACGCGCGGGAAGGTCACCGGCTTGACGGCGACGGCGCGCGGGGCGGTCTGGGTGGTCATCGTACGGCTCCTTCCGGGGTGCCGACGGAGGCGCTCGCGTGCTCGGTGCGGAACTCGACCTCGTCGTGGGTGAGACTCATGTAGGCGTCCTCGAGGGAGGCGCGCAGCGGGGTGAGCTCGTGCAGCGCGATGCCCGCGCCGGCCGCGAGCTCACCGATCTCCTCGGCGGTCCGGCCGGAGACCTCCATGAGGCCCGGCTCGGTGGCGACGAGGGAGACGCCCTGCCCGGCGAGGAGCTCGCTCAGCTCGCCGGCGCGCGGGGAGCGCACCCGGACGCTGACCTCGCGGGTGGCGTCGACGATGTCCCGGACGGGTCCCGAGGCGATGATCCGGCCGCGGCCGATGACGAGGAGGTGGTCCGCCGTCTGGGCCATCTCGCTCATGAGGTGGGAGGAGAGGAACACGGTGCGGCCCTCCCCGGCGAGGTAGCGCACCATCGTGCGCACCCACTTGACCCCCTCGGGGTCCAGGCCGTTGACCGGCTCGTCGAGGATGAGCGTGCGAGGGTCGCCGAGCATCGCCGCGGCGATGCCCAGCCGCTGGCCCATGCCGAGGGAGAAGCCGCCGACCCGCTTCCGCGCGACGGTCTGGAGGCCGGTCATCTCGATGACCTCCTCCACCCGGGAGGTGGCGATCCCGTGGGTCGCGGCCAGCGCGCGCAGGTGGTTGTAGGCCGAGCGGCCGGTGTGCACCGCCTTGGCGTCGAGGAGCACCCCGACCTCGTGCAGCGGTGCCCGGTGCGCGGCGTAGGGCTTGCCGTTGACCGTCACGGTGCCGGAGGTCGGACGGTCCAGGCCGACGATCATCCGCATCGTCGTCGACTTCCCGGCCCCGTTGGGGCCGAGGAACCCGGTGACGGTCCCGGGTTCCACCGTGAAGCTCACGCGGTCCACGGCGGTCTTGTCGCCGTAGCGCTTGGTGAGCTCGTGGGCCTGGATCATGTGGTGCCTCCTTGTTCCCTCCACAGTAGGGCGGGCGGGCTCCGGGCACGACGCCCGGCAGGGGGAGATCGCCCCGCCGGTTCCCTCACCCTCGAGGCTGACGACCTCCACCCCGAGGATGAGCCGACCCGGCCCGCGTGCGGGATCCGGCTCTCGGCGCGAGGGGGTGTCGGGCCGGAACACGGACGCGGCCTGCGGCGTTGTCCTGGACAACGGCGGGTCTCGTGCGAGGGGGGCGCATAGGATGACCGCGGATGAGACCTACGCGTCGGCCCGTGGCCACGCGCGACCAGGAGGCACTGAGTGAGCAATCCAGTCTTCGAGAACAGTCCGTACTTCGGCGAGCGCCGCGGTACGACGCCCAGCGGCTACCCCACCCACCCGGGGTACGCGCCGTCGGCCGGGACCACCTACCCGCCGGCAGCGGACCCGCAGCAGGTGCAGAACCTCGAGTACGCCTACCAGCAGCCGGCCGCCGGACCGGCCCAGACCGGGCGGCTCACCTACGACGACGTCATCGTCAAGACCGGTGGACTGCTCGCGCTCGTCGTCGCGATGGGCGCCCTGAACTGGTTCGTCCTCGGCGGCAACATGATCGCCACCTTCGGCGGCCTCGCCGTCGGACTCGTGCTCGGCCTGGTCAACGCGTTCAAGCGTGAGCCCAGCCCGGCGCTCATCGCCGTGTACGCGGCGGCCGAGGGCCTGTTCCTCGGTGGCATCTCGATGGTCTTCGAGAGCATCTACCCCGGCATCGTGCTCCAGGCGGTGCTCGCCACCGGCGCGACCTTCGTCGCCACCCTCGCGCTGTACTCCAGCGGCAAGATCCGCGTGACCCCGAAGATGACCCGCTTCGTGCTCATCGCCCTCGTCGGGTACGCGCTGTTCTCGCTGGTCAACCTCGGCATCATGCTCCTCGGCAGCGGCGACTCCGCGTTCGGCCTGCGCTCGAGCGTGGAGATCATGGGGATCCCGCTCGGCGTCATCATCGGTGTCTTCGCCGTCGGCCTCGCCGCCTTCTGCCTCATCCTCGACTTCGACGCGATCAAGCGCGGCGTCCAGGCGGGCATCCCGAGCCGCTACGCGTGGTCGGCCGCCTTCGGCCTCCTCGTCACCCTCGTGTGGCTCTACCTCGAGTTCCTCCGCCTCCTGGCGATCCTGCGCGGCGGCGACTGACCGCAGCCCCTGCTCCGAGAGCCGGATCGTGCCCCGTGCACGATCCGGCTCTCGTCGTCTGCGGGGAGTGTCGGGTCCTCGGGGGCCGTCCGGGGGAGGGGGTGCGGCCGTAAGGTACGGCCATGCCTCTCTTCGACCTCGATGCAGCACGTCTGCCCGACTACCGCCCCGACGTCGCCGAGCCGGCGGACTTCGACGACTTCTGGGCCCGCACGCTGGCCGAGACGCGCGCGCACGACCTCGCCGTCGAGGCCGTCCCGGTCGACGCGCACCTGCGGCTCGTCGACGCCTTCGACCTCACCTTCTCCGGCTTCGGCGGGCACCGGGTCAAGGCGTGGTACCTGCGTCCGGCGGGCACCGACGAGCCGCTCCCGGCGGTCGTGGAGTACCTCGGCTACGGCGGGGGACGCGGCCTGCCGCACAGCAGGCTGCTGTGGGCGGCGGCCGGCTACGCCTACGTCGTCATGGACACCCGCGGGCAGGGGACGACGACGACGAACGGGTTCGGGGCCACCCCGGACCCCGTCGGCACCGGCGTCGCCGCCCCCGGCACGCTGACCCGCGGCATCGAGGACCCGCACGAGCACTACTACCGGCGCGTCTACACCGACGGCGTCCGCGCCGTCGAGGCGGTGCGCACCCTCCCGGGCGTGGACGAAGGCCGCGTCGCGGTCACCGGGGTGAGCCAGGGCGGGGCGATCACCACCGCCGTCGCCGGCCTCGTCGACGTCGCCGCTGCCATGCCCGACGTCCCGTGGCTGGCGCACATCCGGCGCGGCGTCGAGATGGCGCCGGAGGGCCCGTTCGAGGAGGTGCGCACCTACCTCGCCGCGCACCGGGACCGGGTCGAGCCGGCGTTCCGCACGCTGTCCTACATCGACGGCGTCAACCACGCGAAGCGGGCGACGGCGCCGGCGCTGTACTCGGTCGCGCTCATGGACACCGTCTGCCCGCCGTCGACCGTGTACGCCTCGGCCAACCACTACGGCGGCGACGTCGACGTCGAGGTCTACCCCTTCAACGAGCACGAGGGCGGCACCGAGTTCCAGCGCGAGCGTCAGCTCACCTGGCTCGCGGAGCGCCTCGCCCGCTGACCGTCCTCCGCGGACGAGTCGCCCCCACCACGCCAGCACCCCGCCGAGAGCTGGATCCTGCACCGTGCAGGATCCAGCTCTCG
>NZ_VDFS01000016.1:0-16376 GCF_006151955.1 Georgenia sp. 311
TCCGCGCGACAGCCGACTTCCGTGCGTCGTCATCGTCTGGGACGCACTTTTGCGGCGCGATGGCGTGCTGCAGGGGGTGTCCGTGGGCTGCAGGGGGTGTCCCAGAGGGGGAGGCGGCGGGCGACGGCGACGCTGGGGGCAGCGGCCGGGCCCCGGCCACGGAGCCCGCGGCGGGTCAGCGGCCGGTGAGGCGACGGCGCAGGCCGCGGACGACGGCGCTCGCCGCCCACACGGCGCCGGCCCAGCCCGCGCTGCGCACGCCGGTGCGTACTCCGCGCTTGACGTCCCGGCGACGACGGCGGAAGTCGCGGACCGGCCAGCCGACCTCGGCGGCGTACAGCCGCATCCGAGGCTCGGGGTTGATCGCGCACGCCGAGCCGACGACGGTGAGGAGCGGGATGTCGTTGACCGAGTCGCCGTAGGCGTGGCTGCGCGCGAGGTCGATGCCACGCTCCTCGGCGAGGCGCAGCACGGTGGCCTTCTTGCCCTCGCCGTGGAGCATGTTGCCGCGCAGCTCGCCGGTGTAGACGCCGTCCTCGTGCTCGGCGATCGTGCCCAGGGCGCCGGTCGCCCCGAGCCGCCCGGCGATGAGGTCGGCGACCTCCACGGGCGTCGCGCTGACGAACCACACCTCGTGGCCGGCGGCGAGGTGCTCGTCGATGAGCGCCCGGGCGCCGGGGAAGATCCGGTTGGCGAGGACCTGGTCGTAGACCTCCTCGCCGATCGACACGACCTCCGCCACGGTGCGCCCGCGGACGATGCGCAGGGCCCGCGCGCGGGTGGCCGCGATGCGCCGCAGGTCCTCCCCGAAGAGCAGGTAGAGCACCGAGTGGCGGGCGAAGAAGGCGATGTCGCGCAGCCCGAAGAAGTCGCGGCGGTAGAGCTCGCCGGCGAGGTGGTAGGCGCTGGCGCCACGGATGATCGTGTTGTCGATGTCGAAGAACGCGGCCACGGTGCCGGGCTCGTCGGGGTTGGCATCCACGCCCCCACACTAGGGGCCGGGCCTAGGATCGGCTCGTGCCCGACTCCAGAGTGGTCCTCTACTCCCGCCAAGGCTGCCACCTGTGCGACGAGGCGCGCCGCGTCGTCGTCGCCGAGTGCGACCGTGCCCGGACGGGGTTCGACGAGGTCGACGTCGACGCCGACCCGCAGCTGCAGGCCCGTTACGGGGAGTACGTGCCCGTCGTCGAGGTCGACGGCACGGTGCAGGGCTTCTGGCAGATCGACCCCGCGCGCGTCCGGGAGGCGCTCACGGGGTAGGCGGCGACGGCCGGGAGTGCCGGCCGCCGCCGCCGAGTCGCGGCTCGGGAGCCGCGACGGTCAGGCCGCGAAGGTCAGGCCGCGACGGTCGCGACGATGGCCGAGACCTCCATGACGATGCGGATCTTGTCGCCGACGAGGACGCCGCCGGTCTCCAGGGCCGCGTTCCAGGTGAGGCCGAACTCCTTGCGGGAGACCTCGGTGGTGGCGGAGAAGCCGACGCGCTGGTTGCCGAACGGGTCGGTCGCCGCGCCGTTGTACTCCACCGCGAGGGTGGCCGGCTTGGTCACGCCGTTGATGGTGAGGTCACCGTTGACGGTGAACTCCTCGCCCGTGCCCTCGACGCCGGTGCTGACGAAGGTCCAGGTCGGCTGGTTCTCGGCGTCCCAGAAGTCCGCGCTGCGCAGGTGGTTGTCGCGGTTCGCGTCGCGGGTGTCGACGGAGGCGGACTGGATCTCGACGGCGACGCGGGACTGCGGGAAGTCCTCCGCGACGACGATCTCGCCGGAGAACTCGGTGAACTGACCGCGGACCTTGGCGATTCCGGCGTGGCGGACGGTGAAGCCGATCTCGGAGTGCGAGGGGTCGATGGTGTAGGTGCCCGGTGCGGGGATGGTCATGGGATCTCCTTGGGTGATGGCCATTAGTTGATGCTTCAACCATAGGTCGGGGAGACGGTGTGCGCAACCCGGCGACGCGTGTGGCCTGCCGCACGCCGGAGCGGATCGGGGAAGTCCCGGAGTTTGCGACACTAGGCACATGTCGCGAACCACGGTCCACCTCCTGCGGCACGGCGAGGTCCACAACCCCGATGGTGTGCTCTACGGCCGCCTCGAGGGCTACCGGCTCTCCGACCGCGGCCGGCTCATGGCGCAGCGCGTCGCGGACGTGCTCCACGGCAACGGCCACGACATCCGGCTCGTCGTCGCCTCCCCCCTGCAGCGCGCCCAGGAGACGGCCCGGCCCACGGCCGGCGCCTTCGGGCTGGACGTCGGCACCGACGAGCGGCTCATCGAGGCGGGCAACACCTTCGAGGGGACGACCGTGGGGTCCCAGCGGGCCGCCCTCGCCAGCCCTCGGTACTGGCCCCGCTACGTCAACCCCTTCCGTCCGAGCTGGGGCGAGCCCTACCGCGACCAGGTCGCCCGGATGACCGCGGCGGTCGGCGACGCCCGCCGCCGTCTCGAGGCCGAGGGCGGGGGAGAGGCGCTCCTCGTGAGCCACCAGCTCCCGATCTGGGTCACCCGCCTCTTCCTCGAGCGCCGCCCCCTGTGGCACGACCCGCGCAAGCGCCAGTGCTCCCTCACCTCCCTCACCTCCCTCACCTTCGCCGGGCCCCGGCTCGTCGGGCTCGACTACTGGGAGCCCGCCGCGGACCTCGTCGCGGGCGCCCTCGACCTGCTCCCCGGGTCCTCCGGTGCCGCGGTGCCGCGTGCCGCCCAGGACGGCACCGGGCGAGAGGCGCAGGAGTGAGGAGGTCCGCCCGGGCCATGGCCGCCCTCGCCCTGACCGCGGCGCTCGCCGCGTGCGGCACGAGCAGCGACACCACGGCCGACACCACCGGCGCCGGCTACCAGGCTGGTGACGGCTCGTGGACGGTGTGGGAGCAGGGGGAGCGCGGTGAGCCCGTCGAGCTCACCGGGACGACCTACGAGGGCGAGGAGGTCGACCTCGCCGGCTGGCGCGGCGACGTCGTCGTCCTCAACTTCTGGTACGCCGCCTGCCCGCCCTGCCGGGCCGAGGCGGGCGACCTCGCCGCGATCCACGCGGACTACGCCGACGAGGGCGTGGAGATGCTCGGGATCAACCCCCGCGACGACGCCGCCACCGCCCAGGCTTTCGAGCGCAGCTTCGCCGTCCCCTACCCGAGCCTCCACGACGAGGCCGCCCGCGGTGTCGCCGCACTCCAGGGCGTCGTCCCGCTCCGGGCGATGCCGACGACGGTCGTGCTCGACGCCGAGGGCCGGGTCGCCGGGCGGGTGCTCGGCCAGATCGACCCGGCCGTCGTGCGGGGGATGGTCGAGGACGCCCTGGCCGAGGCGGCCCGATGAGCTGGGACTCCATCGCCCAGTCCTTCCAGGCGACCGTGCTCAGCGGCTCGCTGCTCGCCGCCCTGCCCGTGGCGGTCGTCGCCGGTGCGGTGTCCTTCGCCTCGCCGTGCGTCCTGCCGCTCGTGCCCGGCTACGTCGGCTACCTCGGCGGCATGACCGGCACGCTGGGCCAGGCTCCGTCGGGCGCCGCCCGCCGCGGGAGCGCCACGGCCACCCGGACCTCCACCGGCCAGGGCCGTCTCCTCCTCGGCGTGCTGCTCTTCGTCCTCGGCTTCAGCGCCGTGTTCGTCCTCCTCGGGGTGGTCTTCGGCGCGCTCGGCGTCGCGCTCGAGCCCTGGCTCGACGTCATCATCCGCGTGCTCGGCGTCGTCGTCATCCTCATGGGCCTGGCGTTCATGGGCGCCGTGCCGTTCCTCCAGCGGGAGCGCAGGCTGCACGTGAGCCCCCGCGCCGGGCTGTGGGGCGCCCCGGTCCTCGGGGTGGTCTTCGGTCTGGGCTGGGCGCCGTGCATCGGCCCGACGCTCTCTGCGGTCCTCCTCCTGTCCCTCGACGGCGGCGACCCCGCCCGCGGCGCCCTGCTCGCCGCGGCGTACTGCCTGGGGCTGGGCCTGCCCTTCGTCGTCATCGCGCTGCTCTACTCGCGCACGACCCGGGCGACCGCCTTCCTGCGCCGCCACCGGGTGACGATCATGCGCATCGGGGGCGGGCTGCTCGTGCTCGTCGGCCTCGCGCTCGTCACCGGCCTGTGGGACCACTTCGCGGGCTGGGTGCAGGGCCTGGTCGCCGACTACGTGACGGTGGTGTGATGTCCTACCGACCGGAGGGCCTGCGGACCCTCGACGACGAGCAGGAGAGCCCGCAGCCCGCGGCACCCGCCGGCATCGGCGTGCGCGGCTGGCTGCGCTGGGCCTGGCGTCAGCTCACCTCGATGCGCGTCGCGCTGCTCCTGCTCATGCTCCTCGCGCTCGCCGCGCTGCCGGGCGCCTTCTTCCCCCAGACCCCCCAGGACGCCGGGGCGGTGGCCCGCTACCGCGCCGACCAGCCCGGGCTCGCCGTCTGGCTGGACCGCCTCGGCCTGTTCGACGTCTACGCCTCCCCGTGGTTCGCCGCGATCTACCTCCTGCTCTTCGTCTCGCTCATCGGCTGCATCCTGCCCCGCACGAGGACGCACCTCGCCGCGATGCGCGCCGCGCCCTCGCGCGTCCCGCGGCGCCTGCGCCGCTTCCCGGTGCACGCCACGCACGAGACCGCTGCCTCCCCCGAGGAGGTCACCGCGGCCGTGCGCGCGGCCCTCGGCCGGCGGTTCCGGGTCGCGACCACCCCCGACGGCGTGAGCGCCGAGCGCGGGTACCTGCGGGAGACCGGCAACATCGTCTTCCACCTCTCGCTCGTCGGCGTGCTCATCGCCCTGGGCCTGGGGCAGGTGCTCAGCTACCGCGGCCAGGCCGTCGTCGTCGAGGACCGGTCCTTCGCCAACGCGCTGGTCGACTACGACACCTTCACCTCCGGCTCGCTCGTCGACGAGGACCGGCTCGCCCCGTTCGTCCTCACCCTGCAGGAGATGACCTCGGAGTTCACCGTGGACGCCCAGGCGCGCGACTTCGCCGCCCACGTGGCGATCACCGAGCCCGACGGCGAGGTCCGCGAGGACGTCATCCGGGTGAACCACCCGGTCGAGGCGTCGGGCGCGAACATCTACCTCGCCGGCAACGGGTTCGCCCCCCACCTCACCGTGCGCGACGCCGAGGGGGAGGTCGCCTTCTCCCAGCCGGTGCCCTTCCTCCCGGAGGACGACTTCTACACCTCGCGCGGCGTCGTCAAGGTCCCCGACGTCTCCCCGGGCCTGGAGCAGCTCGGCTTCACCGGCTACCTCCTGCCCACCGCCGTCGTCGACGAGGTCGGGGTCCGCTCGGTGCACCCCCAGCCCAACGCCCCGCTCATCGTCCTGGACGTCTACACCGGCGACCTGGGCCTGGACGACGGCGTCCCGCAGAACGTCTACGAGCTCGACACCACCGGGCTCACCCAGCTCACCGACGAGGAGGGTGAGGTCAAGATCCTCCTCGAGCCCGGCCAGGAGGTGGAGCTGCCCGACGGCCTGGGCACGATCTCCTTCGACTCCCTGCCCCGGTTCGCCGCCCTCGACGTGCGCTACGACCCCTCGCTCACCCTGCTCCTCGTCTCCGCGCTGCTCGCGATGGCCGGGCTGTCGGCCTCGCTGTTCGTCCCACGCCGCCGGCTGTGGGTCAAGGTCGGCGCCGGTGAGGGGGGCCGTACAGTGGTCGAGGCGGCGGCGCTCGCCCGGGGTGACGACCCGGGCCTGGAGAAGGAGCTCGAGCACGTCATGACAGCAGTCCGGGCCGCGGGGCCCACTTCACAGGAGGACAAGTGAACGACCTCGGCCAGCTGAGCCTGTTGGCGATCTACGGCGCGATGGCGGCCTACGCCGTCGCGATGATCGCCTTCGGCGTCGACCTGTCCGCCCTGCGCGACCGCGGCCCGGAGGGGCGGCCCCGCCGCGCCGCCGCGATCGCGATGACGACGACGGTCCTGGGCGTGGTCCTCCACGCCGTCGGCGTCGTGACGCGCGGGATCGCCGCGGGGCGCGTGCCGTGGGCGAACATGTACGAGTTCACGATCGTCTTCACGCTCGTCGCGGTGGGGACGTTCCTCCTCATCCAGCGCTGGCGCGACCTGCGCTACCTCGGCGCCCTCGTCATCACCCCGACCCTGCTGGCCCTCGGTCTGGCGGTCTCGGTCCTGTACATCGCGGCCGACGGCGTGCGCCCGGCTCTCGACCACTACTGGCTGGTCATCCACGTCTCCGTGGCGACGATGGCGATCGGCGTCTTCGCCGTCGCCGCTGCGCTGTCGGTGGTCCAGCTGGTCAAGGAGCGCGGCGAGCGCGCCTCCGCGCAGCAGCGCGAGCCCGCCGTCGCGCTGGCCGGCGGGTCCGGCGGCACCGAGGTGGACGTCGCCCCCGCACAGGAGACCGACCGCGGCTTCTGGGGCCGCCTCGGTGACTCCCTGCCGAGCTCGGCCGAGCTCGAGCGGTTCGCCTACCGGCTCAACGCCGTCGCCTTCCTCCTGTGGACCTTCACCCTCATCGCCGGGGCCATCTGGGCCGAGCACGCCTGGGGCCGCCCGTGGGGCTGGGACCCCAAGGAGGTCGGCACCTTCGTCGTCTGGGTCGTCTACGCGGCCTACCTCCACGCCCGCGCGACTCGCGGGTGGGACGGACGCAAGGCGGCCTACCTCGGGCTGTCCGGCTTCGCGCTGGTGCTCGTCAACTACTTCGGCGTCAACCTCCTCGCGGACACCATCCACGGCTACGCGTTCTGAGGACGGCCGAAGGCGCGGGGCACGGCGCGGACGCCGGGGCCGCGCCTTCGTCGTCGGTGGAGCCGCGGGGCACGGTGTGGTGGGCGGCGCGGTGCGCGTGCCGGGGGGGCGCGGCGCGGCGCGGTAGGGGCGCCGTGGGACGTGCGGGCGTCCGCGCCGCCGTCGTCGCGGGCGGAGGGGTGTCGGCCTCGTGGCCGGCAGAGCTCACGCCGCGAGCGTCTGGATCAGCTGCGCGGGGAGGGGTCCTCGTCCTGCGGGCCGGCGTCGGGCTCCGGGGCGTCCTCGCCCGTCGTGGCCTCGGGCTCCGTGGGGAGCTCGGGCTCCGGGCGCCCGAGGGAGGCGAGGAAGTCGGGGTCGTCGTCCGGGGCCAGCGGGCGGGATGCCGGTCCGCGCGAGGCAGAGGGGTGGGACTGGCCGCCGCCGAAGAGCGGGCGCCCGGGGGTGCGCTGGCCCTGGCGGGCCACCCGGCTGACGACGAGCCAGGCGATGGCGCCGACGCCGGGGAACACGATGATGAGGATCACCCACACGGCCTTCGGCAGACCGACGGGCATGTCGGAGTCGTCGGAGCGTACGCAGTCGACCAGCGCGTACACGACGAGTGCGAGGGTGAGGATGACAGGGAGGAATCGCATATCGGCACCAGCCTAAGCGCTTCGCGTGCGGATCAGTACCGCTGGCGGGCGACGTAGGCTCTTCTCGTGCCGATCCTGCGATACACCCTCCTGCGGCTCGTCGTCCTCGCCGCTGTCCTCGGAGTGCTGTGGCTGGTGGGGATGCGCGGCTGGCTGCTGCTCGCCGTCGCGTTCCTCGTCGCCGCGCTCGTGTCGTTCCTCGTCCTGCCGCGCCAGGCGAACGACGCGGCCGCCGTCATCGCGCGGCGCCGCGGCGGACGGACCGGGGCGATGGACGCGGCGATCGCGCAGGACGCCGCCGAGGAGGACGCCCTCCTCGACCGCGAGCACCGCGAGGACCGCGACGGCCCGCGCGGCTGAACCGGCTCAGAGAGCCAGCCCGGCCCCCAGCAGCAGGCCGTAGCCGAGCTCGATGAGCCCGGTGTCGCGCAGCACGACGATGAGCTCGCGGCCCTGCGCCCCGCCGAGGACCCGCCGCGCGGCGATCACGACGCCGGGTACGACGGCGAGCGTGAGGAGCGCGAGCGGGTGGGCGAGGGCGACCACGAGGGCGAGCACGACGGGCAGGGCGATCATCGCGACGTAGACCCGGCGGGCGGCCGTGTCGCCCAGCCGCACGGCGAGCGTGCGCTTGCCGGTGACGGTGTCCGTCGGGATGTCGCGGATGTTGTTCACCATGAGCAGCGCGCACGCGATGAGCCCGATCCCCACGGCGCCGGCGACGGCGGGCCACGAGAGCCGCAGCGCCTGGGTCCAGGTCGTGCCGAGGGTGGCGACGAGCCCGAAGAAGACGAAGACGCCGACCTCGCCGAGGCCGCGGTACCCGTAGGGGTTGCGCCCGCCGGTGTAGTACCAGGCCGCGAGGACGCACAGGGCGCCGACGCCGAGGAGCCACCACGTCCCGGCCACGGCGCACAGGAGGAGACCGAGGACCGCGGCGACCCCGAAGGAGGCGAACGCGGCGGCCTTGACCGTGCCCGGCCGGGCGGCGCCCGAGCCTGTCAGCCGCGGCGGGCCGGTGCGCACGTCGTCGGTGCCGCGCACGCCGTCGGAGTAGTCGTTGGCGTAGTTCACCCCGATCTGGAGGGCGAGGGCGACGCCCGCGGCGAGCAGGGCGCGGACGACCGACCCCTCACCCAGCGCGTAGGCGGCGCCGGTGCCGACGAGGACGGGGGCGGCGGCGGCCGGGAGGGTGCGGATCCGGGCGCCTTCCACCCAGTCGGCGAACGTGGCCATGGAGCTCCTTGGTGCGAGGGACGGCGTCCAGCGTAGTCGCGCCGCCGGCCGCTCCCCGCCGGTCCCCGGTCCCGCCGCGCCGCTAGGGCAGGCGTTCGGTGCCGGGGTCGGCGCCGGCGAGCAGGTCCCGGGCGCGGGCGGCGGCACCGAGCCGGTCGACCTTCCCGGGCCCGCGCAGCGGCAGCGCGGGGACCCGGACCAGGGCCCGCGGCGCATGGTGGCGGCCCAGGCGTGCGGCGACGTGCTCACGGAGCTCCTCCAGCGGTGGGGCCGCGGTGGCCACGACGGTGACGACCGCGCCCCAGTGGTCGTCCGGGACCCCGACGACGACCGCCTCCCCCAGCCCGGGCAGGTCGCCCAGCGCCTGCTCCACCGCCCCCGCGGAGACGTTGAGCCCACCGGTGAGGACGACGTCGTCGAGCCGGCCGAGGACGGTGAGCCGCCCGCCGGTGAGCTCGCCGCGGTCGTTCGTGCGCAGCCGGCGCCGTCCGTCGCGGACCTGGAACGTCTCGCGGTCGGCGGCCTCGTCGTCGAGGTAGCCGCGGGCGAGGACCGGGCCGCCGAGCCACACCCGCGACTCGGCGTCGACCTCGACCTCGACGCCGTCGAGCGGCACCCCGTCGTAGACGCAGCCGCCGCCCGTCTCGGTCATCCCGTAGGTGGTGACGACGGTGAGGCCCGCGGCGCGTGCCTCGTCCAGGAGCGGGGCCGCCGTCCGGGCGCCGCCGACGAGGACGGCGGCCAGGCCGCGCAGGGCCGCGACGGCGTCGTCGTCGGCCATGACGCGCGCGAGCTGCGTCGGGACGAGGGAGAGGTAGCCGGGACGGCCGGGGTCGAGCCGGCGCACCGCGGCGGCCAGCTCCGCGGCGCGGAAGCCCGCGGTGGTGTCCAGGACGACGGGGCGGGTGCCGGCGACGACGGAGCGCACGAGCACCTGCAGCCCGGCGACGTGGTGGACGGGCAGGCAGGTGACCCACTGGCCGGGGCCGGCCAGGCGGGCGTGGGTGGCGTGCGCGGAGGCGAGCAGCCCCGCGCCGTCGAGCGCGACGAGGCGGCCGGTGCCGGAGGTCGAGCCGGAGGTCGTGACGAGGGCGGCCACGCCGGGCGGGGCGGTGACCGGGGAGGGGGGTCTCAGCGCCGGGTCGGTGGGCCGCACGGCCGGCCCGGTGCCGTCGAGGGCGGCGGGCAGGGCAGCGAGCAGGGCGGCGACCGCCCGGGGCCCGGTGCCGCCGGGCAGGACGGCGACGCGCCGTCCGGGCTGGGACCTCATGCCGCCAGGGTAGGGCCGGGGCGCCGGTACCGTGTCGGAGCAGTCACAGGTAGGAGGGTTGAATGTCCGCACGACGTCGTTTGGTCGCGGCACTGATGATGACGGTGCTCGCGGTGACCGGGTGTTCCTCGGCGGTGCCGCGGGCGGCTGCCCCGGCAGCCGTGGAGACGCCGACACCCACCCCGACGCCCACCCCCACCCCGGAGCCCACGCCCGAGCCGACGTGGCCGCTCACCGGCCTGCCGCTGGGCGACGCCGCGGGGGACGCCCCGGCGCTCGCGATCAAGGTCGAGAACACGGCGATGGCGCGGCCGCAGACGGGCCTGGAGGACGCCGACGTCGTGTGGGAGGAGATGGTCGAGGGCGGCATCACCCGCTTCAACGCCGTCTTCCACTCCCGGCTGCCGGAGGTCGTCGGCCCGATCCGCTCGCTGCGTCCGATGGACGCGGGCATCGTCGCGCCGCTCGGTGGGCCGCAGGTCATCTCCGGTGGCCAGCCGCTGTTCCTCGCCTCGGTGCAGGCCGAGGGGGTCCAGCTCATCTCCAACGACGCCGGGCACGCCGGGTTCTTCCGAAGCCAGGAGCGCCGCGCGCCGCACAACCTCTACGGCCGCCCCGCGGAGTTCCTCCTCCAGTCCCTCGCGACGGAGCCGCCGCCCGAGCAGTTCCTCTTCGCCGAGAACGCCGCCGAGGCCACGGCCGTCGTCGGCGGCGAGGCCGCCACCGCCCTCCACCTGCGCTTCCCGCAGACCGCCCCGTCGTGGACGTGGGACGCGGCGACGCAGCGGTGGCTGCGGGACGAGGCGGGCACGCCGTCGGTGTCCGCCACCGGGGCGGTGCTCGGGGCGGAGAACGTCGTCGTCCTGCGGGTGCAGGTCGTCGCCTCCGCCGGGCGTGACCAGGCCGGCAGCGCCGTGCCGGAGACCGTGATGACCGGTGGCGGGCAGGCCCTCGTCGCCTCGGGCGGACGCACCGTCGAGGCCACGTGGTCCAAGGACGCGACGAGCGAGCGGGTGACCCTGCGGACCGCCGACGGCGCCGAGGTCACCCTCGTCCCGGGCACGACATGGGTCGAGCTCGTGCCGGTCGACCGCGGCGGCGTCGAGATCGCCCGCTGACCGTCCTGCGAAGGTCGCACCGGATCGTCATTCCTCCGCGGGATGATCGGCCCCGCAAATCGATGCGGGAGGCCGATTCCCGCGCCCGTCCCCGGGCTGCACACTTGTCACGTGACCGCGCTCCACGTGCTTCTTCGAGGATGCAGGGGGTGTGGCAGGCACGGTAACGGGGGGCGTGCCCGCTAGAGCAGGAGTGGAGGCCTGCGCGACGCGGACACGTACAGGCCGTACCCGCAGCGGCTGACAGGGATGGAGGGCCCGGGCGCTGCGGGTACGGCCACTTACCGGGTCGGCGCGGTCACCACGACGACGCACTGAGCGGCGCCGCCCACCGGGCGGCGCCGCTCAATCGTACGGCTCAGTAGTAGTACGGCTCAGTAGTAGTACGGGAAGCGCGACCAGTCCGGGTCGCGCTTCTCGAGGAAGGCGTCGCGTCCCTCGGCGGCCTCGTCGGTCATGTAGGCCAGGCGCGTGGCCTCCCCGGCGAAGACCTGCTGGCCGGCCAGGCCGTCGTCCACCATGTTGAACGCGAGCTTGAGCATGCGGATCGCCTGCGGCGACTTCCCCGCGACCGTCAGCGCCCACTCCAGCGCCGTCGTCTCCAGGTCGGCGTGGTCGACGACCTCGTTGACCACGCCCCAGCGCTCGGCGTCCTCGGCGGAGTACTCCCGGGCGAGGAAGAAGATCTCCCGGGCGCGCTTGTCACCGGTCTGCCGGGCGAGCAGTCCCGAGCCGTAGCCCGCGTCGAAGGAGCCGACGTCGGCGTCGGTCTGCTTGAACCGCGCGTGCTGGCGCGAGGCGAGGGACAGGTCGCACACGACGTTGAGCGAGTGCCCGCCTCCTGCGGCCCAGCCGCTCACCGCGGCGATGACGACCTTGGGCATCGTGCGGATGAGGCGCTGGACCTCGAGGATGTGCAGCCGGCCCGCGCGGGCGGGGTCGATCTGCTCGCGCCGCTGGGCGGTCCCGGCGAGCGCGTCGGCGTCCTGCGTCTCGTAGCGGTAGCCGTCCCGCCCGCGGATGCGCTGGTCCCCGCCGGAGCAGAAGGCCCAGCCGCCGTCCTTGGGGCTCGGGCCGTTGCCGGTGAGGATGACGGCGGCGACGTCGGAGGTCATCCGCGCGTGGTCCAGGGCCCGGTAGAGCTCGTCGACCGTGTGCGGGCGGAAGGCGTTGCGCACCTCGGGGCGGTCGAAGGCGATCCGGACGGCCGGCAGGTCCCGGGTGGTGCCGTCCGGGAGGTGCTCGACGGCGCGGTGGTAGGTGATATCGGTGAGGTCGAAGCCCTCGACCGGGCGCCAGCGGCGCGGGTCGAAGGGCTGGTCGGGCTGGGCGCTCATGCGCGTCAGCCTACGGCGCAGGTGCAGCCCTCGACCCGCGACGCCGCACCGCCACTACTGGTACGGTCGTACCGGACATGGTGGTACGACCGTACTTGGAGGAGCGTCATGGCGTGGATCGTGCTGGTGGCCTCGGGGCTGCTCGAGTCGGCCTGGGCGCTCAGCCTCAAGGCCTCGGAGGGGTTCACCCGGCTGTGGCCCTCGGTGATGTTCCTCGTCTTCGCCACCGTGAGCTTTCTCGGCCTGGCCTACGCGCTGCGGGTGCTGCCCGTCGGCGTGGCCTACGCGGTGTGGACCGGGATCGGCGCCGCCGTGACGGCGACCATCGGCATGGTCTGGCTCGGCGAGGGCGTCTCCCTGGTGAAGGTCGTCTCGATCCTCCTCATCATCGCCGGCATCGCCGGGCTGCAGCTGAGCACGAACGGGGCCGCCCCGGATGCCGCACCGGCGGTGACGACCGGTGAGTGAGACCGTCGAGCCCACCCAGGGCAACGAGCCCGCCCAGGGCAAGGGGGCCCGCCGGCGCGCGGAGCTCGTCGAGGCGGCGGCCACGCTCATCCTCGAGCGCGGACCGGCGGAGGTGACCCACCGGCGGGTCGCCGAGCAGGCCCGGTGCTCGCTCTCGGCGACGACGTACTACTTCCGTGACCTCGCCGAGCTCGTCGGGGCCGGGGCCGAGCTCATCAGCGACCTGTGGGCCGAGCAGGCCGAGTGGGTCGCCGAGCGTGCCGAGACGCGCGCGGCGCAGGGGCCCGTCCCCGCCGCGGAGGCCGCCGACCTGCTCTGCGAGGCGCTCCTGCCGCCCGCCGCCGGGGTCCGTGGCCACTACGAGCAGCTCGCGGCTGCCGGGCGCAGCCCCGAGGTCGCCGCCGCCTACCGCGCCGGGCGCCGGAGGCTCGACGCCGCGATCACCCGGGTGCTCGCGGCCGCCGGGAGCAGCTGCCCGCCCGAGCTCGCCCTCGCCGTCGTCGACGGCGCCGCCGTCGCCGCGCTCAGCGAGGGCCGCGACCCGCGCGAGAACACCGCCCGGCTCCTCGGCCTCGTCCTGTGAGGGACCGGCACGCCCCCGCCTACCCTGGGGGTGTGTCCACCTCGACCGGCCACCTGCCGCCCGCCGCCGTCTACTCCACGCCGATGACCACCCGCTTCCGCGGGATCACGACGCGTGACGGCGCCCTGCTGCGCGGCGACGCCGGCTGGGGCGAGTTCTCCCCGTTCTGGGACTACGACGACGCCGAGTCCGCGCCCTGGCTCGCCGCCGCCCGCGAGGCCGCCGACGTCGGCTGGCCCGCGCCGCTGCGCGACCGGGTGCCCGTCAACGTCACCGTCCCCGCCGTCGGCCCCGAGCAGGCGGCCGCGATCGTCGCCGCGAGCGGCGGGTGCCGCACCGCGAAGGTCAAGGTCGCCGAGCCCGGTCAGTCGCTCGCCCAGGAGCAGGCGCGCCTCGAGGCCGTCCGCGACGCGCTCGGGCCCGAGGGGCACATCCGCATCGACGCCAACGCCGCCTGGGACCTCGACACCGCCCTCGTCCGCCTCGCCGTCCTCGACCGTGCCGCCGGCGGCCTGGAGTACGCCGAGCAGCCGTGCCCGGACGTCGCCGACCTCGCCGCGCTGCGCCGGCGCACCGACGTCCCCATCGCCGCTGACGAGTCGATCCGCCGCGCCGCGGACCCGCTCGCGGTGCGGCGCGCGGAGGCGGCCGACGTCGTCGTGCTCAAGGTGCAGCCGCTCGGCGGCGTGCGCGCGTGCCTGCGCCTGGCCGAGGAGGTCGGGCTGCCGGTGGTCGTGTCCTCCGCGCTCGAGTCCTCGGTCGGCATCGCCGCCGGGGTCGCCCTCGCCGCGGCGCTCCCCGAGCTCCACCACGCCTGCGGGCTGGGCACCGTGCGGCTGCTCGAGCGCGACACCGTGCCCGACCCGCTCGTGCCCCGCGAGGGACACCTGCCGGTGCGGGCCGCCGTCCCGACGCCCGAGAGCCTCGGCGCCGTCGCCGCCCCTCCGGAGGTGCACGAGCGGTGGGCCCGGCGCCTGCGCGACGTCGCGGCGGTGGCCCGGTGAGCGGCGAGGCGCCCTCGGCGCTGCTCGCCCGCGAGCTCGTCACCGCGCTCGTGCGCGGCGGCGTGCGCCACGTCGTCCTGTCGCCCGGGTCGCGGAGCGCGCCGCTCGCCTACGCGCTGCTCGCCGCGCACGACGCCGGCTGGCTGCGGCTGCACGTGCGGGTGGACGAGCGGGTGGCGGGCTTCGTCGCCCTCGGTCTCGCCCGCGCCGACGGCGTCCCGGCGGCCGTCGTGACGACCTCGGGGACCGCGGTGGCCAACCTCCACCCGGCGGTGCTCGAGGCCGCGCACAGCGGCGTCCCGCTCGTCGTCGTGTCCGCGGACCGCCCGCACGAGATGCGGCGGACCGGGGCCAACCAGACGACCGAGCAGGTGGGGATCTTCGCCTCGGCACCGCGGTGGGAGGCGGACCTGCCCGCCGACACCCCGCCGGCCGCCGTCGGCCAGGTCGTCGTGCGGGCGCTCGCCGCGGCGACCGGCGCCCGCTCCGGTGAGCCGGGCCCGGTCCACCTCAACGTCGCCTTCCGCGAGCCACTCGTCCCGACCCGCGCCTGGGAGCCGGGGGAGGCACCCGGGAAGCGTGAGGTCGTCGCGCCGCGGCAGCCGGGCGGCGTCGTCGAGATCCCGGCCGGCGGGCGAACCGTCGTCGTCGCCGGCGACGGCGCGGGGCCTGCGGCCGCCGCGCTCGCCGAGGCCGGCGGCTGGCCGCTGCTCGCCGAGCCCACGTCTGGCGCGCGGACCGGCCCCAACGCCGTCCCGGCCTACCGGCTGCTCCTCGGGGAGCTCGGCGGACAGGTCGAGCGCGTCGTCGTGCTCGGGCACCCGACCCTCTCGCGCCCGGTGAGCGCGCTGCTCGCCCGCCCCGAGCCGGAGGTCGTCGTCGTCGCGCCCACCGGACGCGTGTGGCCCGACGTCGCCGGCACCGCGGACCGGGTCGTCGGCGCCGTCCGGGTGGTGCCCGGGGAGGACGACGGCGCTGACTGGCTGGGGCGCTGGCAGCGGGCCGGCGCCGCGGCGGCGCAGGTGCTCGCCGGCCGGGACGTGCTCGACGGGCTCACCGTCGCGAGCGCCGTCGTGGCCGCGGCCGCCGGCGAGCCCGCCACGCTCGTCCTCGGCTCCTCGATGACCGTGCGCGACTGGGACCTCGCCCTGCCCGCGCTGCCCCCGGGGCTGCGGCTCGTCGCCAACCGTGGGCTCGCCGGCATCGACGGCACCCTCTCGACGGCGACCGGGTTGGCGCTCGCGAGCCGGGCGCCGGTGCGTGCGGTGGTCGGGGACCTCACGTTCCTCCACGACGTCGGCGGCTTGCTGCGGGGCGCGCTCGAGGAGGAGGTCGACCTGCAGGTGGTGCTCCTCAACGACGGCGGCGGGTCGATCTTCGCGACGCTGGAGCACGGCGCGCCCGAGCGGGCCGCGACCTTCGAGCGGGTGTTCGGCACGCCGCAGGCGGTGGACGTCGCCGCGCTGTGCGCCGGGTACGGCGTGCGCCACGTGCTCGCCCGGAGCCTGCCGGAGCTGGAGGCCGCCGTCGCGGCGCCCGTCCGGGGCCGCTCGGTGATCGAGGTCCCCCTCGACCGCTCGACCCTCCGCGCCGACCGCACCACCCTCGCCGACGCCGTCACCACCGCCGTCCGCAACGCCCTCCCCTCCACCCCCTGACCCCCCCACCCCGACAGCCGACTTCCGCCCGACAGCCGACTTTGTCGCGAGAGCGGACTTCGTCGCGAGAGCGGACTTCCGCGCGAGAGCGGACTTTGTGGCGAGAGCGGACTTCGTCGCGACAGCGGACTTCTGCCCGGCAGTCGACTTTGTGGCGAGAGCGGACTTCTGCGCGAGAGCCGACTTCCTCGAGAGGCACGACTCAACGCCGTGGGATCGGCTGTCACTGCGACCGGCTCCGGTCTGACATCACTCTCGTGCGGAACTCCGCTCTCGTGCGGAAGTCGGCTGTTGCACGGAAGTCGGCTATCGCGCGGAAGTCGGCTCTCGTGCGGAAAGTCCGCTGTCGTGCGGAAGTCGGCTGTCGTGCGGAAGTCGGCTGTCGTGCGGAAGTCGGCTGTCGCGGGGGGGGGG